>JACRJI010000004.1 GCA_016235665.1 candidate division TA06 bacterium
ATGATCATGCCGGGCGACAACGTGACCATCGAGGGCGAGCTGCTGACGCCGATCGCCATGGAGAAGGGCCTGAAGTTCGCCATCCGCGAGGGCGGCCGGACCGTGGGCGCCGGAACAGTCACCGAGATCCTGCCCGACTAAGAACCCCTCCCGGGTAAATGGGAAATGGATAAATAGGAAATAGGAACTACAAAATAAATAGGTTATAAAATGCGAGAAATTGTCACCATTGCCTGTGTGCCCTGCAAGCGCCGGAATTACACCACCACCAAGAACAAGCGCAAGCATCCGGACCGGGCCGAGTTCAAGAAATACTGCCGTTTTTGCAAAAAGCATACTGCCCACAAGGAGACCAAGTAATTCCCTTAAAGATTTTGGTATAGGCCAGTAGCTCCAATTGGTAGAGCGCCGGTCTCCAAAACCGGATGCTGGGGGTTCAAGTCCCTCCTGGCCTGCCACTTTGACAGAAAATTTCAGGAGCCGGGGACTGAAAGAATGATAGACCCGGGATCCGGACAAAGGGAATCAATATCTTAAGACGCAGGGCACAGGCATTTTAAAACCCCGGATCAACCGGGTTTAGGAGCAGCAGAGATGTTCAAAAAAATACTACAGTTTTTCATTGACACCAAGGCCGAATTTACCAAGGTCAGCTGGCCCAGCCGCGAGGAGCTTACCCAGTCCACCATGGTGGTGATAGTGGTGTCGCTGGTGGTCACGGTCTTCATTGCCCTGGTGGACCAGGGGCTTACCCGGGTGATCACACTGATCCTGGGTTAATGATTAATAAGGCATAAGCACTAAACATGCGCTGGTACGTAATACATACATACTCCGGCCACGAGAATCGGGTAAAGTCGGCACTGGAGTCTTCGGCCCAAAGGCTGGGACTGCAGGACAAGCTGGGCCGGGTGCTTATACCTACCGAGGAGATAACCGAGATCAAGCACGGCAAGCGAAAAACCAGCGCCAAGCAGCTTTATCCCAGCTATCTGATGGTGGAGATGGACCTGACCGACGATGTCTGGAACGTGGTATCCTCCACCCCCGGTGTCACCAGCTTCCTGGGATCGCGCCGCAAACCGCAGGCCATGAGGAGCGCCGAGGCCGCCCGGCTGCTGGCCCGGATAGACGGAACCAAGGTGGCGGGCCCGGCAGACATTCCCTTTCATGCCGGCGACTCGGTAAAAATAGTGGACGGGCCATTTGCCAACTTTACCGGGATCATCAACGAAGTGGACAAACAGCATGGCAAGGTAAAGGTGATGGTCACCATCTTCGGCCGGACCACCCCGGTGGAATTGGATTTCATTCAGATCAACGAAATATAAATCTTCAGGCGCCCCGGCGTTCCATATATAAACAGGAACTGCTTCTGCCCGGACGTCAAGTATTAAAAAAAAGAGAGATAAACCCTTATGGCAAAAATAGTATCCGCCTTGGTAAAACTGCAGATCCCGGCCGGACAGGCCAATCCTGCGCCCCCGGTAGGACCGGCCTTGGGCCAGCACGGAGCCAACATCCCGGAATTCTGCAAACAGTTCAATGCCCGCACCCAGGGGCAGGACGGGCTGATCATTCCCTGCCTGATCACCATCTACAAGGACCGGAGCTTCAGCTTCATCCTAAAGACCCCGCCGGCCGCGGTGCTGCTGAAGAAGGCGGCCGGGCTGGCTAAAGGCTCCGGCGTGCCCAACCGCAACAAGGTGGGCAAGGTCACCGAAGCCCAGGTCCGGGACATCGCCCAGAAGAAAATGGTGGACCTGAACGCCGCTTCGGTGGAGGCCGCCATGAGGCTGGTCAAAGGAACCGCCCGCAGCATGGGCATCGATATAGCCGGATAGACACATCTAAACAGGGCATATATAAACATAACGCTGGGAGGCGAACCACCTTGGTTAATGGGGAATTTGAAAAATTGGAAATCGGGGTATTCAGGAGCTATAGTCAGGATTAACAAGTTTTACAAATAGCAAATTCCCATGCCCCAAGAAAAGGGCGCCGCTTAGAACCAGGAAGGAGGAAAATGGACCGAGGGAAAAAGTACAATCTGGCAGCCCAGAAAACAGACCTGAACAAGACCTACACCGTGGCCGAAGCGGTGGAGGCGGTAAAGCAGATGGCTTATGCCAAGTTTGACGAGGCTTTTGAGGTCTCGATCAAAATGGAGCTGGACCCCAAGAAGGCCGATCAGAACCTGCGGGGCACGGTGATCCTGCCCCACGGCACCGGCAAGAAAATGAGGGTGCTGGTCTTTGCCAAGGGCGAAAAGGAGGCCGAAGCCACCGCGGCCGGGGCCGACTTCGCCGGCAGCGACGACCTGATCAAGAAGGTCTCGGAGGGCTGGACCGAATTCGACGTGGCCATAGCCACTCCGGACATGATGAGCCAAGTGGGCCGGCTGGGCAAGATCCTGGGGGTGCGGGGGCTGATGCCCAATCCCAAGACCGGGACCGTGACCTTCGATCTGACCAAGGCGGTCAAGGAAGCCAAGGCCGGAAAAATTGAATACCGGGTGGATAAGAATTCCAACCTCCATGTGGCGGTGGGAAAAAAATCATTTGACAACCCCAAACTGGTGGACAACATCAATACTCTGCTATCCGAGGTGGTCAAAGCCCGACCGTCATCGCTCAAGGGCACTTACATCAAAAGCATCTCCCTGTCTTCCACCATGAGCCCGGGGGTCAAGGTCGCCCTTACCGAACTGTCGGCTTTAGGAAAGTGAGATAAATAAAAATGCCAAAAACAGATAAAGAACAAAAGGTCCTGGAACTGACCGAGAAAATGAATACCGCCAAATCGGTCTATCTTACCGACTTTACTGGTCTGAATGTTCCCCAGGCCACCGAACTGCGTAAAAAACTGCGGGAAGCGTCGGTGGAATACCGGGTGGCCAAGAATACACTGGCCAAACTGGCCGCCAAGAACGCAGGCTACGAAATGCTGGCCGATTACCTGACCGGCCCCACCGGGCTGGCCTTCGGACTTAAAGACGCCATCATTCCGGCCAAGATCCTGACCGAATTTGCCAAGGAGGGCAACAAGCCCACGGTCAAGATCGGACTGATCGACGGCAAGGTAGTCAACCCCAGCGAGGTCAAACAGCTGGCCCTGCTGCCTTCCCGGGAAGTGCTTCTGTCCATGGTGCTGGCCGGACTCCAGGCGCCCATTTCCTCGTTTGTCGGGGTTCTGGGCGGGGTGCTGCAGAAAATTGTGGGCACGGTGGACGCCATAGCCAAGCAAAAGGAAGCCCAGTCCTGAAAGCCAATTCTTTAAAAACAATCAAACCGAAAATAAATCAAAGAGCAAATAAAGGAGCAAAAGGAAATGTCGGACAAGAAACAAGTCGTAATGGAAGCCATCGAGCAGATGACAGTGCTGGAGCTGGCTGAACTGGTCAAGTCCCTGGAAGAAAAATTCGGCGTCAAGGCCGCCGCCCCGGTGGCCGCAGCCGCAGCCGGCGGAGCCGCCGCCGCTCCGGCCGAAGAGAAGACCTCTTTTGATGTGGTGCTGGTCTACGGCGGAGACAAGAAAATCCAGGTGATCAAGGAAGTCCGCGGGATCACCAACCTGGGACTGAAGGAAGCCAAGGACCTGGTGGAAGGCGCCCCCAAGCCGGTCAAAGAGGGCGTTACCAAGGATGAGGCCCAGAAGATCAAGGCCACCCTGGAAGCGGCCGGAGCCGTGGTAGAACTCAAGTAAAAACCTGCATCCTTAATAACATCCGGTAAAACAAAGCCAAACTTTTTGCGGCAGTGGTTGCCGCAGGAAAGATATAAATATTGAACGGCGTTTGAGGGGGCCATCTGCGGCTGCGGTGCTGCGGAAACATTTAAAGGCTCCGTCAAACGCTGCTTTTTTGGCGGCCGTGCATTGCTTTAACCATCAGACAAATGCAGCGGCCACCTGCTTTTTTTGCCCGCCCTCCGGGCTGACCCAGACCTGACATTAACGCAGCGCCGTTACCCAGGATTAGCCACATAAAGCACATAATACACAAATAAGGAACACGTTTAACGTTATTACGTAGTAACGTTATAACGGTATGTGTGCCTTTTGTGGCTGAATAATTACCAGACACCCCTTTAATCAAGGAGGTTATTTTGAAACCGGTCAAAAGAAAAGATTATTCCAAAATAAAGTCGGGAATTCAGCTGCCCAACATGCTTGATATGCAGCTCAATTCCTACAAGGACTTTTTGCAGGAGCATCAGGCTCCGGAAAAGCGCAAGAACGAGGGGCTGCAGGCGGTGTTCAACGAGATATTCCCCATCGAGGACGCCCAGAACCGGATGGCGATGGACTTCATCTCCTACGGCCTGGGCAAGCCCCGCTATTCCATCTCCGAATGCCACGACCGCGACATGACCTATGCCGCCCCGCTGAAGTCCATCCTCAGGCTTTCGCTCAAGGATCCCAGCGATCCCAAGGGCAAGCCCAAGGAAGTGGTGGAAAAGGAGGTATTCCTGGGCGAAGTGCCGCTGATGACCGAGACAGGCACCTTCGTCATCAATGGGGCCGAGCGGGTGGTGGTCAGCCAGCTGCACCGCTCCCCGGGAGCCTTCTTTGCCGAAAAAAGCCATCCTTCGGGAAAGAGGATCTACACCGCCGAGATCATACCCTACCGAGGCTCCTGGCTTAAGCTGACCCTGGATCCCAACGATCTGCTATGGGTCTCCATCGACAAGCACCGCAAGTTTCATGCTACTTTGCTGCTGAGGGCGGTGGGCTTTGCCACCAACAAGGCCTTGCTTTCACTTTACCACCAGCCGGAGACCATCTCCCTGTCCGGGGAAAAGCAGGCCCTGGACCGCTATCTTTTCAGCGACGTCAGCGCCCCCAAGACCGGCGAAGTGCTGGCCGAGGCCGGGCACAAGATAACCCCCGAGATCCTGGCCACACTAAAGCTGTCCAAGGTGGAAAAGGTGGAAGTGGTGGCCATCGACCCGGTCAAGGACCCGGCCATCATCCCCCGCACCATGCTGGCCGACAACAACAAGGGGTCCAAGGAGGACGCCCTCTCCAAAATATACAACATCCTTCACCCCGGGGATGCCATCAACCCAGAGCTCTCCAAGGCGGTGATCGAAAAAATGTTCTTTGACCGCAAACGCTATGACCTGAAAAAGGTAGGCCGCTACCAACTGAACAAAAGGCTGGGCCAGGAGATATCTTCAGCCAATGTACTTTGTCCCAAGGATTTTGTGGAAGTGGTCCGCTATCTGCTTTCTTTAAGAATGAACCAGGGCGAAGTGGATGACATCGATCATCTGGGCAACCGCCGGATATTGAGGGTCGGCGAACTGGTCTCCAACCAGTTTTCGGCCGCGCTCTCCCGGATGGCCCGGATGACCCGGGAGCGGATGGCCATGTGGGACGGACAGGGTTCGATCACCCCCCAGGACCTGGTCAACTCCCGCATCATCTCCTCCACCGTCAACAGTTTCTTCAGCTCCTCCCAGCTGTCCCAATTCCTGGACCAGCCCAACCCGCTGGCCGAGCTGCGGCACAAGCGGCGCCTTTCGGCGCTGGGGCCGGGCGGCCTGACCCGGGAACGGGCCGGGTTCGAGGTCCGCGACGTGCATTACACCCACTACGGCCGGATGTGCCCCATCGAGACCCCGGAAGGACCAAACATCGGGCTGATCGCATCCCTGGCCTGCTTTGCCCGGGTGAACGAGCTGGGCTTTCTGGAAACGCCCTACCGCAAACTTAAGAACGGCAAGCTGACCGGAGAGGTGGATTACCTTTCGGCCAACGAGGAGGACCAGTACACCATCGCCCAGGCCAACACCCCGGTGGACGACGGCGGAAAGATCCTGGGAGAACAGGCCCTGAGCCGCTACCGCGAGACCTTTCCCCGGGCCAAAGCAGGCGAGGTCCATTATATGGACGTTTCGCCCCAGCAGCTGGTGAGCCTTTCGGCCGCCCTGATCCCCTTCCTGGAGCATGACGACGCCAACCGGGCCCTGATGGGCTCCAACATGCAGTGCCAGGCGGTTCCCCTGCTTAAGCCCCAGTCGCCGGTGGTGGGCACCGGGCTGGAGGGCAAGGCGGCGGTTGACTCCGGGACCATGGTGCTCTGTAAGCGGGACGGGGTGGTGGAAAAGGTCACCGCCGACTGCGTCTTCATCCGACCGGCCAAGACCGACATCGCCGAGGTGGATTTTCTCAAGGACAGCCAGTACGACGTCTACCACCTCACCAAGTTCCGCCGTTCCAACCAGGACACCTGCCTTAATCATAAGCCCATCGTCCGCGAGGGAGAGGCCGTCAGGAAGGGCGAGGTGATAGCCGACGGCTCATCCACCGAGGGGGGCGAGCTGGCTTTGGGCATCAACTGTCTGGTGGGCTTTTTGCCCTGGTCGGGTTTCAATTTCGAGGACGCCATCATCATCTCTGACAAGATGGTTCAGGACGACAAGTTCACCTCTGTCCACATCGAGAATTTCGAATGCTTCGTCCGGGACACCAAACGTGGGCCGGAAGAGGTGACCCGGGAGATACCCAACGTGGGCGAGGAGGCGGTGAAGGACCTGGACGATAACGGCATCATCCGCATCGGCGCCCGGGTGGAAGCCGGCGACATCCTGGTGGGCAAGGTGACCCCCAAGGGCGAGACCGAACCCACCCCCGAGGAAAAACTGCTTAGGGCCATCTTCGGCGACAAGGCCGGGGACTTTAAGGACACCTCGCTCAAGGCCCCTCCGGGCATGGACGGAATAGTCTGCGACGTCAAGGTCTTCTCCCGCAAGAGCCAGGACCGCAGGAGCAGCCAGGAGGAAAAACGCAAGATTGAAGAGATGCAGAAGGAGGCCCGGAAGCGTTCCGAGCGGATCAAGAACGAGCGCGACCGCCGGATCCGGGAACTGCTGCTGGACCAGACCTGCAACCAGACCCTGAAGGACGGGGAAAAACTGCTGGCCCGCAAGGGGCAGCGCCTGTCGGAAGCGGTGCTGGACGAAATAAAATTTGAAAGGACCCCTCTGGAGGACCTGGCCCAGATCTGCGAAGATCCTGCTTTGGGAGCCAAGGCCGTCAAGCTGATGGATTCGGCCCGCAAGGCCATCGAAGCTGTGCAGTATGAACTGCAGATCGAAAAGGAAAAAGTGGAGCGGGGCGACGAGCTGCCGGCCGACGTCATCAAGCTGGTCAAGGTCTTCGTCTCCCGTAAGCGCAAGCTGATGGTGGGCGACAAGCTGGCCGGACGGCACGGCAACAAGGGCGTGCTGGCCAGGATCGTGCCTGAGGAGGACATGCCTTATCTGGCCGACGGCCGTCCCCTGGACATGATCCTGAACCCGCTGGGCGTGCCTTCACGCATGAACCTGGGGCAGGTGCTGGAGACCCATCTGGGATGGGCCGCCCAACTGCTGGGCTTTAAAGTGGCCACTCCCATCTTCGACGGGGCCAATATCGCAGAGATCCAGTCCGAGATGAAACTGGCCGGCCTGCCCGAGCACGGCAAGGTCACCCTCTATGACGGCCGGAGCGGCCAGCCGTTCGACGAGCCGGTGACGGTGGGCGTGATGTACATGCTAAAGCTATCCCACCTGGTGGACGACAAGATCCACGCCCGGTCAATCGGGCCCTATTCCCTTATCACCCAGCAGCCCCTGGGAGGCAAGGCCCATTTCGGCGGCCAGCGTTTCGGGGAAATGGAGGTCTGGGCCCTGGAATCATACGGGGCGGCCTACACCCTGCAGGAGATACTGACCGTCAAGTCCGACGATGTCCAGGGAAGACAGAGGGTCTACGAGGCCATCGTCAAGGGAGACAACCTGCCCGAGCCCGGCACCCCGGCCTGCTTTGAGGTGCTGGTAAACGAACTGAGGGGCCTGTGCCTGGACGTTCAATTGTATAAGGAGGACTAAGCGATGACCCCCGAAAGAACTGCCAATACCGGAGAGATGGAGGTCAGGGCCACCGATTTCGACTTCATCAAGCTGAAGCTGGCCTCGCCGGAGATAATACACGGCTGGTCGCTGGGCGAGGTGACCAAGCCCGAGACCATCAACTACCGCACCTTTAAGCCGGAACGGGACGGCCTGTTCTGCGAGAAGATATTCGGACCCACCAAGGACTGGGAGTGCAACTGCGGCAAGTATAAAAAGATCCGCTTCAAGGGCGTGATCTGCGACCGCTGCGGGGTGGAGGTCACCCTGTCCCGGGTGCGCCGGGAACGGATGGGGCACATAGACCTGGCGGTGCCGGTGGCCCACATCTGGTATTTCAAATCCCTGCCCTCGCGGATCGGGCAGCTTTTGGACGTCTCCATCCGGGACCTGGAACGGGTGCTGTACTACGAAAGCTACATCGTAATCGAGCCCGGCTCTTCGGGATTCAAGAAGAAGGAGCTGATCAACGAGGATCAGTGCATCAAGGCCGAGGAGGAATACGGCAAGGATTTCATCGCCCAGATGGGCGCCGAGGCCATCCGGGAACTGCTCAAGGAGATCAACATCGACGATCTGTCGGCCGAGCTGCGCTCCCGCTTAAGGCTCGAGGTTTCGGCCGAGGTCAAGAAGAACGTCTTGAAACGGCTCCGGATCGTGGAGGCCTTTCGCAAGTCGGGCAACCGTCCGGAGTGGATGATCCTTTCGGCCATCCCGGTGATCCCGCCGGACCTGCGTCCTTTGGTGCCGCTGGAAGGAGGGCGCTTCGCGACTTCTGATCTGAATGACCTCTACCGCCGGGTCATCACCCGCAACAACCGGCTGAAGAAGATCATTGACATGCGGGCCCCGGAGATCATCCTGCGCAACGAAAAGCGGATGCTGCAGGAGGCGGTGGACGCCCTGTTCGACAACGGACGCCGCTCCCGGGCCCTGAAGGGCCGGGGCAACCGCGAGCTGAAGAGCCTGTCCGAGATCCTGCGCGGCAAGCAGGGACGGTTCCGCCAGAACCTGCTGGGCAAGCGGGTGGACTATTCCGGCCGCTCGGTGATCGTGGTCGGCCCCGAGCTGAAACCCTACCAGTGCGGCCTTCCCAAGAGCATGGCGCTGGAACTGTTCAAGCCCTTCATCCTGAAAAAGCTGGAGGAAAAGGGCTACGTCCAGAGCGTCAAGAGCGCCAAGCGCCTGGTGGAAAAGGAAAAGCCAGGGGTCTGGGAAATCCTGGAAGAGATAGTCAAGGAGCATCCGGTGCTGCTGAACCGGGCCCCCACCCTGCACCGCCTGGGCATCCAGGCCTTTGAGCCGGTGCTGATCGAGGGCAAGGCCATCCGGATCCACCCCCTGGTCTGCGAGGCCTTCAACGCCGACTTCGACGGCGACCAGATGGCGGTCCACGGGCCCCTTTCCTACGAGGCCCAGATCGAGGCCGCCACCCTGATGCTCTCCACCAACAACGTGCTGTCGCCGGCCTCGGGCCGCCCGGTGATCACACCCCGGCAGGACATCGTCATCGGCTGTTATTACCTGACCAAGCCCCGGGCCGGGGTCAAGGGCGAGGGCAAGGCCTTTACCGATCAGAACGAGGTGATGCTGGCCTACGAGAACGGAATGCTGGCCCTGCACGCCAAGATCCAGATCAAGGTCAACGACCGCAAGATAGAGACCACAGCCGGCCGGGTGATCTTCAACCAGATAGTTCCCCCGGAACTGGGATACGTCAACGATACCCTGGACAAGAAGGCCATCGACAAGATGGCCATGCAGTCGTTCCGCAAGCTGGGCAACTTCAAGACCGCCATGTTCATGGATGAGGTCAAGAAGATGGGCTTCACCTACGCCACCCAGGCCGGAGTGACCATCAGCCTTTACGACGTGATCGTGCCGGCCGAGAAGGAGGGACTGGTCAAGAAGGGGATCGAGGCCACCGAGAAGATCCTGGGCCAGTACCGCAAGGGAGTGATCACCGACACCGAGCGCTACAACAAAGTGATCGACACCTGGACCCACGTCAACAACCAGGTAACCGAGGCCCTGATCAAGCGACTGGCCGACGACCGCCAGGGATTCAATCCGGTGTTCATGATGCTGGATTCCGGGGCCCGGGGCAGCCGGGAACAGGTGCGCCAGCTGGGCGGGATGAGGGGACTGATGTCCAAGCCCCAGAAGCGCCTGACCGGACAGGAGATCATCGAGACCCCCATCATCAACAACCTGCGGGAAGGCCTGACCATCGTGGAGTACTTCATCTCCACCCACGGCGCCCGCAAGGGATTGGCCGACACCGCCCTCAAGACATCCGAGGCCGGATACCTCACCAGAAGGCTGGTGGATGTGGCCCAAGACATCATCATCACCGAAGAGGACTGCGGCACCATCATGGGCGAGGACCGGGGCGCCCTCAAGGAAGGCGAGGAGATCATCGAGTCGCTCAGGGACCGGGTGCTGGGGCGGGTGGCCATGGAGGACGTGATCAACCCCATCACCGGCGAGATGATAGTCTCATCGGGCGAGGAGATCACCGAGGATGCGGCCGAGGAATTGTCCGAGGCCGGCATCGAGAATATCCGGATCCGTTCGGTGCTGACCTGCGAGGCCAAGCGCGGCCTGTGCCGCAAGTGCTACGGGCGCAACCTGGCCACCGGCCGGATAGTGGACATGGGCGAGGCCACCGGAGTGATGGCCGCCCAGTCCATCGGCGAGCCGGGCACCCAGCTGACCCTGCGCACCTTCCACATCGGCGGCACGGCGGCCCGGATCGCGGCCCAGTCCAAGGTCTCGGCCAAGATCCCGGGAACCCTGGAGTTCAAGGCGCTGGAGACCATAGCCAAGGAAACGGGCGAGGTGGTGGTCATCAACCGCGACGGCGAGATCATCCTTCACGGAGAGAAGGCCGGAATCAAGACCCGCTACAGCGTGCCTTACGCCTCGGTGCTTAAGACCGTCGATCAGGCCAAGGTGGCCCCCGGCGACACCTTGTTCGAGTGGGATCCCCACACCGCCGTCATCCTGGCCGAACACTCCGGCACCATCCAGTTCGCCGACATGATCCCCGACGTCACCATCTCCGAGGAGTTCGACGAAATAACCGGGATGCGCCGGCCGGTGGTGATAGAGAGCAAGGACAAGAACAAGAACCTGTATCCCCACATCAACATCACAGATAAACGGGGCAAGAGCCTATCCAGCTATCCCATTCCCATCGGGGCCCGGATCATGGCCCAGAACGGTCAGGTGATAACGGCCGGCGAGTTCCTGGCCAAGACCTCGCGCGAGATATCCAAGACCCGCGACATCACCGCCGGTCTGCCCCGGGTAGCCGAGCTGTTCGAAGCCCGGAAGCCGGCCGATCCATCGGTGGTCTCCGAGATCGATGGCCGGATCAAGCTGGGCGAGATTGCCAAGGGCCAGCGCACGGTGCTGGTTCGCAACGAGAACGGCGAGGAAAGGGCCTACCTGATTCCGCTCAACAAGCACCTCTACGTTCGGGACGGAGACAAGGTCAAGGCCGGGGAAAAGATAACGGAGGGTTCCATCAATCCCCACGACATTTTGCGGATCCGGGGCACGGCGGCGGTCCAGGTCTATCTGGTCAACGAGATCCAGGAGGTCTACCGGCTGAACGGCGTGGCCATCAACGACAAGCACATCGAGGTGATAGTGCGCCAGATGCTGCAGAAGGTGCGGGTCCAGGATCCGGGCGACACCATCTACATCGAAGGCGATCAGGTGGACAAGGCTTCGGTGCGCGAGGAGAACGAACGGGTGCTGCACGAGGGCGGCCGTCCGGCCACTTTCGAATCGCTGCTGATGGGCATCACCAAGTCGGCCCTTTCCACTTCCAGCTGGGTCTCGGCGGCCTCCTTCCAGGAGACCACCAGGGTCCTGACCGAAGCCGCGGTCCAGGGAAAATCGGACCCGCTGCTGGGATTGAAGGAGAACGTGATAGTGGGACGGCTGATCCCGGCCGGGACCGGGATCCGGCGCTACCGCAATTTCAAGATCGAGGAGGAGCAACCCCAGGAACAGCCGGCAGAGAAATAAAAACCAACCCACAAAAGGCCCTTTCAAACAAGCTGAAAGGGCCTTTGTTTATTAAGCCGGAGCAATCAGGATTCAATCTTCCCGGGTTCGGTCTTTTTCTTCCGGCAGCTAACTTCTTTTTTACTTGCATTTGATAGTCTGACTGGTGTATTCTTATAAATATATGGTAAATTGAGTGGATGTATATTATATGGCAAAACAAAAGGAGAGTTGTCAGAAGATGCAACTATCCGGGAATTTCGGATTGTTCAAAAATAAATTAACGGCGATACAGATCAAGTTACCGGAGATGAATCCATGGGAAACCCAAATGTTGCGATATTTAAGGGTAAGCAGGTCCGAAAACCATATTCCAAAAGGAATGGTGGTTTTCGGTGGTAGATGTTATTGATGCCTTGACCGAGAGCGTAAACCCAGGGATTATTGGTTCAAGCTTAAACTCCGGGTGAAAAGATGACGGATTTGAACCGTCGACAATTTATCGACAGTTAAAAAATGCCGCAACTTCAAGATATTTGGAGGAGCAACCGCAGGAACCGCCCGCAGAAAAATATGTCTTTTGGTTTGAGCAACCCCCGCCGGACACTAAGCATGGTCGAAGTGCGGCGGGGTTTGTGTTTGTTTAGTCCAACAAATTAATATATAAGCAATAAAATACATTTAAAAGTACTTGACATTTAACGGCATATTTTGGTATATTGACTTCAATCAAATAATTATAAATATTTGTACAATGACACGTTTGGATTACGCAGGATTTATAAATACTGAAAACCCACATTTGCTTTGCATAAAAGCAGATGGGGGCTTTTTTGTGATATTATGAAAAAACCACTCTTTTTTTCAATATGTTTGATAATTGGTATTGTTGGTTTGCTTTGGTTTGCCAGAATTCATGGGCTTTTCAAAAAACATGAACCTACAAATGCCAATAATATAGGGGTGAACTGCGGGCCAAAGGCCTTATCCGGAATCATACGCTATTACCGCCTAGAAGTGCCCTGGGACAGCCTGGCCAAGCTTTCCAACACCAATATCAACGGCACCACTATGTACGACCTGGCCAATACCGCCAAACTGCTGGGTTTTGAGACGGTGGGGTTAAAGACCGGATTCCCGGGCTTAAGCAAACTGCCGATGCCATCGCTGGTGTTTGTCAATAATAATCACTTTGCCACGCTGTTGTGGGTGGGCGAGGACTCGGTGCTGATAGATGACCAGGGTAAAAGGGATTTTGTAAAGCGGCAGGATTTTTTAAAAATGTGGGGCGGCCAGGTATTGGCCTTGTATCCCGGAAAAGAATTGCAAAATAAATTAAACAGCAATATTCCCTGAAAATCCCTGGTAGTGGCAAGGCGTGCCTCGCCCTGGTAATGTGGGTCATGTATTATTCTGAATAAAACCAAATCAATAAAATACCAAAAGAGAGAGGTTCTATGCAAGCCAAGTTCAGCCTTTCGTACAGCCCTAAGACCACGAGCTTTAAAGCCATGAGTTCGTTCATGTGTTTCTTGATGGTGTTCTTGAGCATTGCCCCTACCATCCAGGCTGCCCAGTATTCACAGCAGCGGGCCGATGCCGCCCGGCTGGCGATGGTGGAGAATTCCGGCAGGGTGCAGGTGTTGGATGAGAACGAAATGAAGGACGTGGTGGGGAAGGCTGATGAGGGAAACACAGAAGGCAGTACCACAGCAACTTCAAGTGCTGGTGAAGGCAGTGCAGAAACGGCCGTAAACGATGCTGGAACCAAACAAACGGAATCATCTGGTGGAGGTACTACCCCAGTCGGATTCGATGCGATTCAAGGCAGTTCTTCCGGCAGCGCAGGTTCTTCAAGCATAAAGGACTTAATCACAGGTTTCAGCGTCGACAAATTCACAGG
This sequence comes from candidate division TA06 bacterium, assembly GCA_016235665.1. Taxonomy (NCBI): domain Bacteria; species candidate division TA06 bacterium. The sequence continues at coordinate 13,822 of JACRJI010000004.1, forward strand.
CACTTCGAATTTTACCTATCCCATCGAAGTGGCGCCCGGGCGCAACGGCATGGAGCCAAGGATAAACCTGGTCTATAACAGCAATGGACCGACCACCTGGTGCGGTAATGGTTGGGACCTGAACCTTGGGTATATAGTGCGGCAAGGCGCTGACAACAAACCGCCCAAATACGATGGGACCATGGCGACCACGACAGATAAGTTTTATTACACGGCCAATGGCGTATCCCAGGAACTGGTGCGCGTAGGTTCATGGGAGGATGAAAACGGATGGGTATATTGTTTTAGAGCTAAAATCGAAGGAAATTTTTGGGTATTTGATTTTTTTGATTATACAAATAAGTACTGGGGAGCGTATGACAAATCCGGTACCAGGATGTTATTCGGATCAAATAATCTTTCGCGCTTTGTGCCACGTTCAGGCTACGCAGGCAGCCAAGTGTACAAGTGGATGCTGGATAAAGTTCAGGACATTCATGGCAATTACATGACGTTGCAGTATGCTAAAAACAGCCCATATTGGGTTGGGTCCACCTGGAATAGAACCCCGGGAAATGAAATATATCTGTCCAGAATTGATTATACCTACAATGACAATGTGCCAGATGCTAATAACTGCAGTGTGGAGTTCTTTCGGAGCCAGGTCTTGGGTAATGGCGATTATACTTTTTTTACCCCATACTATATTACCGGTTTTGCAGAAGTCACAGACGGATCTCAATGGGTTGGCTCAAAAGATAGGCTATCATATATCCAGGTGAAAGCCAAAGGTTTGATTCAGAGACAGTACAATTTGGTCTACGGCGCAAGTCCTAAAACAAGTCGAGCATTATTGCAGTCAGTAACTGTGGTTGTATATGAGGATAAAATAGGGAGTGTACACTATCCGCATTATCCAGCCACTACATTCGAATATACAGATCCGGACATCGGTCAATTCAACCAAATTGCCAACAATTGGCAATTCACCCGCAATCCTGCCAGCAATAAATTTGCGGTCTTTGATGCCAATGAAGACGGCCTGGATGATATTATTGATCTTGAATGGCAATATTCATCTCCCAACACGGTTTATACGTTGCGGGCTTATTTGGGGAATGGGCAGGGTAATTTTACCCCCCAGACTGCTAAATCGTGGTCATCTCCGGGATATTGTACCCCCAAAATGATTGTTGGCGATGTGGACGGCGATAAAACACAGGATGTTTGCATTTGGTATTTTTCTGTAGTATCGAAAATAAAAACGATGAAATCAGACCGTTATGGTGGCTTTATCGATTGTGGTACGGGCTTTCAATTTGTAGATATAAATAACGGACAAGCACATCTGGCCGATTACAATTTTGACGGAAAGGCCGATCTTATTGGGCACAACTACGGTCTTAATCAATGGGAAAAGTACACAAGTAACGGGGACGGCACATTCACATTTGCTGGCTATGATGGTTCGCCCATTAATACCGTATGGGCGGATATCAACTGCGACGGTTGGACCGACAAATGCACTATCGGCGCCGTGGGCTGGGCGACAAGTGTAAACGCCGGCACAGGTTTAGGATTTGATTCTTTCACCTGGGCCAGCAACGGGCCATCATTTACCAGTGGAACCATGTATGGCGATTTCACGGGCGTTGGTAAATTAGGAATGCTTTATTGGTCACCGGCAACAAACGCCACAAACCCATGGCAGATACTTACTCCACGTACTCAATACAATTCTTTTATTGACTACCTCTCGTTTGGGACTAGCCAACTGCTGACCTTTGCCGGTGGTAATACCGACATTATGCTGTCCGGCGACTTTGACGGTGATGGGAAGACCGACATAGCGGGGTGGAATGGCGATTATAACGGGGGGGCATGGGACATCCGGGTCCATAACACCGAGGCCGTAGACCTGCTTAAAAAAGTCACCACGCCGATCCGCGCCACCGTAGAAGTCACCTATCAAAACCATTTGGCAGATGCATATTGCCCGATGACCCTTTCCATGGTTAACAGCGTGACCGTAAAGGACGGTATCACCCAAAACGACGGCGGCGTTCACACCTATACGTCGTCCTATAGTTATGTCGGTGCTGGATACGACCAGGCAAAAAAGCAGTTCATTGGGTTTAACCAGGTCCGGGAAACGAAACCGGACAACACGGTGATGGAAACCTATTATTATATCAACGATGAATGGTTGAATGGCCGTCAGTATTCCGCCAAGCATTACGACGGCAGCACCCTTATGTCCGAAATAACGGATACCTGGGCAGTGCATGATTTTGGCAGCGGGGTAAAATTCCCATACATTAACCGTACGGTTAATTCCCTTGTTTGCGATCAGGGGAACATCAACACCGCCTCGGAGTACGAGTATGATGATTATGGCAACATAACTTTGGAGAGATCGCTGGGTAATACAAACGTTACCGGAGACGAGGTGTATGTGATAAACCGTTATGCCTATAATTTCAGCGTCTGGGTGTTGAACAAGCCGTACGAGACGATCGTTAGCAGCGACGAAGCGGGCACCACTATTCTGTCCGGCAAGCGGTTTATGTATGACGGCACCAGCATAGATGGGGCGCCGTGGAAGACATCACCGACCAAGGGCTTGCTGAAAAGGCTGGAGTATTACGATTCTGAAACGGCGGACCCCGACCAAAGGTGGCTCAACATAGTCGATCATTTTACCTACGACCAGCTGGGTAACGTTGTGACAACCACCGATGCCATGGGCCATTCAGCGACCTTCAACTATGATCCCACCGGTTGTTTTTTAACCAGCACGGTCAACGCCAAAGGCCACCGGGATTCAACGGCCTATTATGGCGTAAACGGCGAGTCACAGGATAAAGGGCTGTTCGGACAGGTGAAGTACTACCAAACGCCCAATCAAATAGCCGGTGACGAGAAAACCAATTATGTGTACGATTGGTACGGCCGTACGGTAAAAGTCTGGGGGCCGGGCGACAGTGAGGATAAACCGACAAAATCATTCGAATACAATTCATTTGGAACCGTTGGAACGCAGAACACGGTTGAGAGGCTTAAATTCTCTGAAACCAGTTCCAGCCTGTCGACATATTGGACTATCAAACATTTCGACGGTTTGGGAAGAACCTTGCAGGTACAGCAAGGCAGCACTTGCGTCGGGGGCACCAACAAGGCCATCAGGTCGGTCTCCCTATACGACATTGCCGGCAGGTCGTGGAAGAGCTCCCTGCCCTTCTCCCAGGATCCCTACGTTACGACGTATAATTATACCACCAGTACGCCTGGGGTAAAGTTCGTTACAACCGATTATGATAAACTGGGCCGTACCACCAAGGTAACCAAGGCAGATGGGACATTTAAGCAATACAGCCACTATTCAGATAACGGTCTATCATTCGTTACTCAGGTTACGGATGAAAACAACAACAATACCCGTTCCTTCTCTGATGCCTATGGCCAGGTGATTAAAACCGAGGCTTATACCAACGGTAATTGGACTATAAAGGCTTCTTTTGACTACGATCTGCTGGGCAACCTGGAAATCATTACCGATCCATTGGACAGGACCGTCCAGTTATATTATGACAGTTTTAAAAGAAAGATCATGTCAATCGACCCGGACCGGGGCACCTGGTCTTACACCTACGACAAGGTGGGCAACCTTCTTACCCAGACCGACGGCCGCGGGGTAACCACCACCTGTACTTATGATGCACTGGACCGGATTGAGACAAAAACAAGCAACGATGGCACTACTACCTATACCTACGATACCGGCGCCAACGGGATCGGCCGGCTGGCCAGCATCACCGATCCTTCCGGAACGGCATCGTTTGTGTACAACAGTAAAGGGCAACTGACCAGCGAAACCCACCTGCTTGCCGGATTGGCCAATGGACTTACCATAGAGAGAACATATCATCCTGACGGACAATTAGCCAGTTTGGAGTATCCGGATGGCGAGGTAGTGAACTATAGCTATGATTATTGGGGTCGGCCCACCAGCGCCATCGGTGCCAGCAATTACGTTACCGGTGCGACCTATACCGGTATCTCGCAATTGGATCAGGCAACCTATGGCAACAACCTCATTACGGACTATGATTATAACCCGGACCGTTTGTGGATAACGGATATTAAAGTTGGTCCGTCTGGGAACCTGGGGTACAGTAATTACCTGCATTACCAGTATGATAACGCAGGTAACATTTACCAAAAAGATTACATCACCACAAGTCTACCGGAGGGTTCCAGATACCGGTTCTCGTATGGCTATGATAACCTGTACAGGCTTATCCAGGATAAGTGTACCGTGATCAGCACGGGAGCCCTTAAATACGAAAAGCTTTACAGCTATGATGCGGTGGGCAACCGTACAGCCCCGAATAACCCAACCTATTCGTATTATACCGGTACCAATAGACTTTATTCCTCTGACGGCGGTACTACAGTTTGTACCTATGACAACAATGGTAATTTAACCGGCCGGGGACCATTGAGTTACATATACAATAGCGAGAATCGTTTCGCCAGGTTTGTCAATGGATCGAATTCGATAGATTATACTTACAACAGCGGGGGCTTGATGGTGAAGAAGGTAGCCACCACCAATGACGGCAGCAAGAGTAGTGGGTTGCCAATTTATAACGGGCCGATCGATGCCATGGCAACGGCACTAATAAAGAACGGAAACCTGGTGGTGGAATTCAACAAAGGCGATGTTTCTGTGGGCCAGCCCCTGTACCTGGCCGTTGACACGGACCAGACCTTAAGCTCCGGCAACCTGTTCATCCCCGACGCCGGACGGACCGGGCTGGATGCGGCCGGGGCCTGGGAATACTGCCTGGTCATCAAGGGTTTGGACGACTTCGGGTATTACGAAAAGAACCTTCTGCAGAGGAACCGGGGCGAGGCCGGCGCGGCAGGTATGGAGGTCCAGGCGGCAGACGATGTCATTAGGATCACCGTACCGCTGGCAATGCTGGGAAATCCCAAACAGCTCGGCCTTTCGGCTGTAGCAGGGGCCAAGGCCAAAGCCAAAGCGAATCTGGTTATCAAGGGTGCAGTGAACATCAAAGACGAGAACGCCTCCGAAGGCGAGGAGTCAGGGATGATTTTTGCCACCCCGGTCCAGCCGGAAACCAAAGGCGTCATCGTTACCACAACGTATTACCTTTACAATGAATCGGGCCAGGTGCTGTGCGAACTCAATTCGACCGGTGTAATCACCAACAAGCAGTACTATTGGGGCGGCCAAAAGGTGGCGGAGAGACAGGGCAGCACCCTGTATTACTGCCACAACGACCATCTGGGCAGCATGACGCTGATGACCAACACCAGCGGTGTTATGGCTGCCCGCCGGTATTACTACGCTTTTGGCGGGGACTACTTGGGAACAAACCTGACAAATTACAGGTTCAACGGCAAGCAGATTGATGCAAGCACTGGGTTGTATAACTACGGGGCCAGGTATTATGATGTAAATACCGGAAGGTTCACTTCGCCCGATCCCATCATCCAGCCCGGTTCGCCTTATGCCTATTGCAACAATAATCCGGTGGGCTATACTGATCCGACCGGAATGCAGGCCCAGCCGTTTATTGATTATGATGGAAGGGACTATCAAAGGGGGGGAGGAGACTATAATGTAGCTTATGGGTGTTATGTCGTGAAGGCACTTTATGATGACAACACCGTGGGGTTTGCAACTGTTTATTCCTATTCGGTAATTTCTAATGCTCAAGGTGTGCTCTTCTCAGATGCGCAGTGGGCTTGTAGCCGCGCCCTTGGTTTTGCGGCAGCTGGGAATAAAGCAATAGCTGATGCCAAAGCAAGCAAAGCGGCGGCGGTTACAGGGATGACGCCTGGTGTGGCAGAAGAATTGCCTCGTTTTGATGGAAAACCGGGACGAGAAAACGAATCAGGTTCTGCCCCGGCTGGTTCTACTAGAGCTGGTACCAGTACTGCTAATACTAGTCGTGTAGTAGGTGGTAAGGTAAAGAAAACTGATGATGGAAATGGAACACCACCACCATATGATCATGAAGAGAGGAAGTTAAATTTACAAAGCGGGGCCGCCATCCCAGCTTCATTAACTGAGTGCCCAATATTTGCTTTAGTAACTGCTGCTGCATTTGTCGGAGCTAGACCTGTTGTGGAAGTATTTTCTAAAGGAGGGCCTGCTTGGCATGCAGGTTTAGAGCTTGCTGGTAAAGAAAATATTATCCATATAGGTAACCATGTTAAGTATGGTGTGCACATCGCTATTGGTTCTACCGGGCCTATGTGTGCATGGTTTCATCTATATGTTTATCCAACAATCAGGGTTTGGTTTTCGAAATAAAAAATGAATGGTTATTTAACAACTCGACAAAGTTACTATTTCATTTTACACAATTAACTTGTTAATCACATTTTAACTGGTTTAACCTTTTATTGTTTAAATCCATAATGGAGGAATTAGTATGTATATAAAACTAAACGGAAAAGATTTTACAGGTAACGTTTTTAAAGAAATCGCTTCTCAGACAGGCAAAGGCAAAATTCTTATAGATAGCATAAAATATAGTGAAAATGATTCTATTGTTGAGTTTATCGTAAAAAGAAGAACAATTGATAAGTATAAAAGTAATTATTTTGGTTTTATAAAAGTGAAATACAAGTCTAACGATTTCTTAAAAACGAAAGTTCAATTTAAAAACGTTACTTTGTTTAATGTTGATAATAAAGATAAAAGCCTTGAAGAGGTTAATATGTTATTTGGTGTTAAAATAGACAGCAATGAAGCATCAATTTCATCCGTCGAAGAGGTTGAAGGGGAAACTGTCTTTTCTATTAGTATTAAATATTCTTCACTGGATTTAACTTTAGAGGATATTTTATAACTCCGGTTGTCAAGATAATAAAATTGGCTATACTTTTTATAGTTTAGGCTGCAATTTTGAGTGATTGTTTGAGGTTGTTGAAGACCAACTCCAGTATATAGCAAACCGGGGCTTTGTTTGCAAAGCCCCGGTTTAGTATTATAACAAACCACCTCCTTGACAATTCCCATCAGTTTTGCTATACTATTTCCAATAATAACATAAATACATTATTATTGGAAATGCTATTCTCCGAATTCAAAAAACGCTACCGCCGGCTGCCGCTGATTCCAACGGAGCAAATGCTGCTGCCCGGTAACTCTCCCCAAGCCTTTAAGAACCAGCTCTCCCAATGGCAAAAAAGGGGCTGGCTGATCCGGCTGAGGCGCGGGTTTTACCTGCTATCGGACCAGGACCGGACCGTAACCCCCTCGGCCCTGTACCTGGCCAACCAGCTGTATCCCCCGTCCTACCTGTCGCTGGAGTATGCCCTGGGTCATTACGGCCTGATTCCCGAGGCCGTGGCCCAGATCACCTCGGTCACCACCCGCAAGACCAAGATCTTCCGGAACCGTTGGGGCGATTTCCGCTACCGGCATCTGGCCCAAAACTTGTTCTGGGGCTTTGAAGCCATCAAGGATGAGAACGGTTATACGGTACTGATGGCCGGGCCGGAGAAAGCCCTGCTGGATTTCTTCTATTTCCATAAAAGCTCATTGCCCCTGGATGGTAAAAATTACCGCGAGCTGTTTTTAGGATCATACCGTTTCCAAAACACAGCGGTGGTCAACCCCAAAAAACTAGCGGCAATGGCCGCCAGTTACGGGGACCAAAAAGTAGTCGCCGCTGCCGCCGCATTCATTAAATATATGAGGCAGGCATGATCGAATTGCTGCGAAAAGAGCTGGACCGGGAAACCCGGCCGGAACTGAAGGTCCACCGGGCCCGGGAGTTCCTACAGGTGATGACCCTAAAGATCATCGGAGATCTGGGGTATTACCGGCAGATCGCCTTTCAGGGCGGGACCGCATTACGGCTTCTGTACGGCCTGAACCGGTTTTCAGAGGATCTGGATTTTTCCGTAATCAAAAAGAACGGATTTGACCCGGCGGACATGATGGAACGGGTGGCCGGGCAGACTAAGGGTTGGGGGCTGCCGGTGGAGATCAAGATCGGACGGGAAAAAACGGTGGCCGGGGGCTGGATCAAATATCCCGGTCTGCTGCAGTCCTTAAGCCTTTCGCCATTGAAGAACCAGAAACTGTCCATTAAACTGGAGGTCGACATGAATCCACCGAAAGGCGGGCAGGTGGAAACATCTTTGATTAGCCGGGAGTTCACTTTTTCCATAGCCAATTTCACCATGCCCTCCATGTTTGCCACCAAGCTACACGCCTGTTTTTACCGCCCCTATCTTAAAGGCCGGGATTTTTATGATCTGGCTTGGTACCTGGGTCGAAAGATCAGGCCCGATTTTCAGGTGCTTAACAACGCCATCAAGCAGACCGAAGGGAAATCTCCAAATATAGACGAGGGCAATTTCAAGCAATATTTGAAGGATAAGATCAAGGGTTACAACCTGACCAGTGCCAAAAAGGATGTGGAGCCGTTTTTGTTTGACCGGGGTGAGTTATCGATATTCGACAGCGGGTTGATCATCGGCCTGGTTGATAGAAACTATTAATAGGTGTCTTAATAAAAAATGGAGCCACAGTATATTCATTAAAGGCCAGCTGAACGGGAACGCCTTAGGACGACTGAAACATCAGTTAAACGAGACGGGGCTGCTTGCAAAGCTCCGTCTTGTCTTTTTGCTCCATATCTTGTGCGTCAAAGATATGTGGGCCCTATATGTGTGATGTTTTTAGTTATATCTTCCGGCTCCAATAGAAAATATATTTCCCTAAAACCTCAAAAACAGCCCTGTTTTTCACTTTGACAAGAACTATTTTTCCATCCCAAAGATTTATCAAAATAATTGTTAAAGCATCTTGACTTTTATACTGTAAATATTATATAATTGGGATTCCAATCGATTACAAAAATTTTTGACAAAACAATTTCCGTTTTCGTCGCGGCGATGAAAACAGGATAAGGATATTTTTGTCTTTAAAAATTATCTTTAGGGCAAGGAGAATTAATGCCAACCATCAGCCAACTGATCCGTTCCGGGCGCAATATCAAGCGCAAGAAGACCAAGGCCCCGGCCCTTAGTTCGTGTCCCCAGCGCAAGGGCGTGTGTCTTCGTGTTTACACCACCACCCCCAAGAAGCCCAACTCGGCTTTGCGCAAGGTGGCCAAGGTGCGTTTGACCCACGGATTCGAGATCCTGGCCTACATCCCGGGCGAGGGCCACAACCTGCAGGAGCACTCCATCGTCATGGTGCGGGGCGGCCGCGTCAAGGACCTGCCCGGCGTGCGCTACCACATCGTGCGCGGCACCCTGGACACCTCCGGGGTGGAGGGCCGCAAGAAGAGCCGCTCGCTGTACGGCACCAAGCGGATCAAGGCCGGAGCCAAGCCCGCCCTCAAAAAGTAACCGGACCCAGTCACTGAATCGCGGAAAAGGTAAGGGCAATTCATGAATTGCCCCAACAAACAATCTGAAAAACGGGAACTGATATAAAATGCCAAGAAGAAAAAGAGTCATCAAGCGCGAGGTCCTGCCGGATCCCAAGTACCATGATCCCATGGTCACCATCTTCATTAACAACATCATGAAGAGCGGGAAGAAAAGCGTGGCCGAGAAGATCTTCTACCAGGCCATCGAGATCGTGGAGCAGAAGCTGAAAATGCCGGGGATCGAGGTCTTCAAGCAGTCCCTGAACAACATCAAGCCGGTGCTGGAGGTCAAGCCCCGCCGGGTGGGCGGCGCCACCTACCAGGTGCCCATCGAGGTCAAGCCCGAGCGGCGCACCGCCCTGGCCATCCGCTGGATGATCATCGCGGCCAAGGCCCGCTCCGAGAAGACCATGCGCGACCGTTTGGCCGGGGAGATCATGTCGGCCAACAAGAACGAGGGCGGGGCCGTCAAAAAGAAGGAAGACACCCACAAGATGGCCGAGGCCAACAAGGCCTTCAGCCACTTCCGGTTCTAAAAATCATCCCCTGGTTTTTCTAAGTCCTCAAGGCCCGGTCCGGACTAAAACAAAAAGATTTTTGACTTTTTAAAAGTTAAGATTTGTATAATGAGAAACCTGACGCCATTTGCAGTTCCCGACGAAAGAAAATGACTTTCAGCCAGCCGCCTTCCTTTGGGCGTTGGCCGAAGGGATGGCGGACGGTTAACAAGCAGAAAGTAAAGTTGGAACGCAAATGACCCAGGCTTCTTTGTTAAATAAGACCAGAAACATCGGCATCATGGCCCATATCGATGCCGGCAAGACCACCACCACCGAGAGGATCCTGTTTTACACCGGCAAGGTGCACCGGATCGGCGAGGTTCACGACGGCGCCGCCACCATGGACTGGATGGAACAGGAAAAGGAACGCGGCATCACCATTACCTCGGCCGCCACCACCTGCGCCTGGAACGGACACCGGATCAACATCATCGACACTCCGGGCCACGTGGACTTTACGGTGGAAGTGGAACGCTCTTTAAGGATATTGGACGGGGCCGTGGCCCTGTTCTGCGCGGTAGGCGGCGTGGAACCGCAATCGGAAACGGTCTGGCGCCAGGCCGACCGCTACCATATACCCCGGATCGCCTTCATCAACAAAATGGACCGGGTGGGATCGGACTTTGACGACGCGGTGGAGATGATGCGGGAGCGGCTGGCCGCCAAGGCGGTGCCCATCCAGATGCCCATCGGCAGCGGCGATACCTTCCAGGGCGCGGTGGACCTGGTCAAGATGAAAGCGGTGATCTACGACGGCGGCGAGAACGAAGATCCCAAATTAAGCCCCATCCCCGAAGAATATCAGGCCCAGGCCCAGGCCGCCCATAATTTCCTGGTGGAACAGGTGGCCGAGTATGATGAAGAGGCTCTCAATTTATACGTGGACGGCCAGCCCATCCCGGAACAATTGCTGATGAAGGCCATCCGCCGGGGAACACTGGACATCAAGATCTTCCCGGTGCTTTGCGGTTCGTCATTCAAGAACAAGGGAGTGCAGCCGCTGCTGGATGCAATAGTGGATTACCTGCCGGCCCCCCCCGACCTGCCCCCGATCTCCGGTTTGAATCCCGACACCGGCCAGCATGAAGACCGTCACGACGACCCGGAAGAGCCTTTGGCGGCGCTGGTATTCAAGATAGCAACCGATCCCTATGTGGGAAAAATATCATATGTCCGCATCTATTCCGGCACCATCGAAGCAGGGCAGGCAGTATACAACAGCAACATCACCAAACATGAACGGGTCAGCCGGCTGCTTTTGATGCATGCCAACAAACGGGAGGACGTGGAAAAGCTTTCGGCCGGGGACATCGCGGCCGTGGTGGGCTTAAAGGACAGCAAGACCGGCCACACCCTGTGCGAGAAGAAAAGCCCCATAATCCTGGAGGCCATGAACTTTCCAGATCCGGTGATCTCGGTGGCCCTGGAGCCCAAGTCCAAGGCCGATGAAGATAAATTAGGCAACGCTCTTTCGAAATTATCAGAAGAAGACCCCACTTTCAAGGTCAAGACCGACGAAGAAACAGGACAGACAATCATCTCCGGCATGGGCGAACTCCACCTGGAGATCATCGTGGACCGGATGATGAGGGAATTCTCGGTCCAGGCCAACGTGGGCAAGCCCCAGGTCAGCTACCGCGAGACGGTCCGCAAAGCAGCCAAGGCCGAGGGAAAGTTCATCCGCCAGAGCGGCGGCCGGGGACAGTACGGACATGTGGAAATCGTACTGGAGCCGCAGCAGCCGGGCCTGGGTTTTGAATTCACCAACGATACAGTCGGCGGTTCCATTCCCAAGGAATACATCAGCTCGGTGGAAAAGGGGGTCAAAGAGGCGCTGGCGGCAGGGATCCTGGCCGGGTATCCGGTGGTGGACGTCAAGGTCAGCTTAGTCGACGGCTCTTATCACGAAGTGGACTCTTCGGACATCGCCTTCAAGGCCGCCGGATCGCTGGCGGTCAACGAAGCCCTGCGCAAGGCCGGCTCGGTGATCATGGAGCCGGTGATGAGCGTGGAGGTGGTGGTCCCGGAACTCTACATGGGAGAAGTGATAGGCGACATCAACTCCCGCCGGGGCAAGATACTGGGACTGGTAAAGCGCAAGGACGCCCAGGTGATAGCCTCGATGGTTCCCCTGTCCGAGATGTTCGGATACGCCACCCGCTTAAGGTCCCTGACCCAGGGCCGGGCCATCTACACCATGCAGTTCCATCATTACGAAGAGGTACCCCGCTCGATATCCGAAGAGATAATGGCTAAGAGCGGAGCTAAAGAAAGATCATAAAATACCTTCCCACGAAAAATACTGAAATTCTCGAAACCAATTTACAGGATCAGCGTCCCTTCGATTTTACTCAGGGCAAGCTTCACCGGGAAATGATAAAAGAAATATTTCTTAATCGTTAGTTGGGAGAAACCATCATGGCCAAAGCAAAATTTGAGCGTAAGAAGCCTCACGTGAATATCGGGACGATCGGTCACGTGGACCACGGCAAGACGACCCTGACCAGCGCGATCACGAAGTACCTGTCGGAGCAGGGTCTGGCCCAG
>JACRJI010000005.1 GCA_016235665.1 candidate division TA06 bacterium
AGCCCCGAAGCATAATGCTTCGGGGCTTTTCTTTTCTAAATTCAAATTGAAATCACATTTCGATGATCGGTTCCAGCTTTTCGTTCAACGCCTGCTCGATACTATCCAGATGCAGCGGTGGGACCGGGATCCAGGTAACCAATGGCTCCTTGTCCCGGTGGATGGACATCACCGGGTCCTTGCGTAATTGCAGAAGCTTGGTCTTGATATGGCCCTGCCCCAGTTTTAGTACCGAATATTTAGGACTTCCCGAAGACAAGTTTTTTTCTTTATAAAAAACTAAATACACCCCGGTAAGATCCTTCAAGCAACTTTCGCAAAGCTCCAGCTCAAATAATTTATGCCATTGGCCATTGCTCTTTTTTGCCCACTTCATTTTTAGAAAATGTTATATGTTATTAAAATATTTGACAACTATAGTGATCTTTATGTTGGACCTTGATTATTATATTATGTACTGGGATCGTTTGACCTGGCTGTTTTTGACACAAGTTGGAGTATATTAGAAATTAGAGAACAAAACGCTTTCCTTGGTTCCCGAAAATGCTGAATTATTTCAAATATAAAAAGCCCCTTCATCTCTGAAGGGGCTTTTGTTTTTCCTAATTATTTCTTTCCTTTTTTCTTAACCGATTTTTTCATGATTTTCTTGGCTGCTTTCTTCGGCGCAGCCTTTTTCACCGCGGACACCGAGCCGCTGGGCTGAGCCTGTCGAAGACCGTGTCGAGGTGTAGCCTTCCGCTTCCCATTTCCCGGTTTTTTATTTTCTTTGCCAGGCTTACCAGTTTTAAGGTCCTTGATGGCCGCCTGGGCCAGAGCCAGCCTGGCGATGGGCACCCTGAACGGCGAACAGGAAACATAGTTCATTCCGGCCCGGTGGCAGAACTCGACCGAGGACGGCTCCCCGCCGTGTTCCCCGCAGATGCCGACCTTCAGGTGCGGCCGGGTGGTCCGGCCCCGCTTGATGCCCATTTCGATCAGTTCGCCCACGCCTTCCTGGTCCAGCAGCTGGAAGGGGTCGGCCGGCAGGATCTTCTTGTCCACGTAGTCCGGCACAAAGCCTCCGATGTCGTCGCGGGAGAAGCCGAAGGTCATCTGGGTCAGGTCGTTGGTGCCGAAGGAAAAGAACTCGGCGGTCTCGGCTATCTTTCCGGCGGTCAGCGCAGCCCTCGGGATCTCGATCATGGTACCGTACATGTAATCTATCTTCTTGACGCCCTGCTGGGCGCAGACCTCGGCGTAGATCCGGTCCACTATGGCCTTCTGATCGGCCAGTTCGTTCTTCATCCCCACCACCGGAACCATGATCTCCGGGTAGATCCTCTTGCCGGCCTTCACCAGTTCCACGGTGGATTCAAATATGGCCTTCACCTGCATCTCGGTGATCTCGGGGAAGGTCACGCCCAATCTGACCCCCCGGTGGCCCATCATGGGGTTGGATTCGTGCAGGCCGTCGGCCCGCTTGTTAAGCTCATCGGGGGTGATGCCCAAAGACTGGGCCAGCTTGTTGCGCTCGTCCTGGCGGGTGGGCACGAACTCGTGCAGCGGCGGATCCAGCAGTCTGATGGTCACCGGCAGTCCGTCCATCACCTCCAAAGTGGCCTTGATGTCCTTCTTGACGAAGGGATACAGTTCGTTCAGGGCCGCCCGGCGCTCGGCCTGGTCCTTGGAGACGATCATCTTGCGCAGGCAGAACAGCGGGGCCTCGGAGTTCTTGCCGTAGAACATGTGCTCGGTCCGGAACAGCCCGATGCCCTCGGCCCCAAAACCCCTGGCCTTGGCGGCGTCCTCCGGGGTGTCGGCGTTGGTGCGAACCTTGAGCTGGCGGAAGGAGTCGGCGTATTTCATGAAGGTCAAAAAGCGGGGATTCTCGGTGGCGTCCATCATGGCCAGCTGGCCGGCGTAGATGTAGCCCCGGGTGCCGTTGAGGGTGATAAAGTCGCCTTCCCGGAAGATCTTGTCCCCGGCTTTCATGGTCTTGGTGTGAACGTCTATGTGCAGGCTGCCGGCGCCCACGATGCAGCACTTGCCCCAGCCCCGGGCCACCAAGGCCGCGTGGGAGGTCATTCCGCCCCGGGCGGTCAATATGCCGGCCGCAGCCCGCATCCCTTCCACGTCCTCGGGGTTGGTCTCTTCGCGGACCAGGATCACTTTCTTGCCCTGCTTCAGCCATTCCACCGCGTCATTGGCGGTAAAGACTATCTGGCCGTAGGCCCCGCCCGGTCCGGCCGGCAGGCCCTTGGCCAGCACCTGGGCGTTCTTCTCGGCACTGGGATCCACGATGGGGTGCAGCAGCTCGTCCAGCTGGGCCGGTGAGACCCGCATCACCGCGTCCGATCTGGCGATCAGCTTCTCCTCCACCATGTCCATGGCCATGTTCAGGGCGGCGGTCCCGGTGCGCTTGCCCACCCGGCACTGCAGCATCCACAGCCGTCCGTCCTGGATGGTGAACTCTATGTCCTGCATGTCGCGGTAATGCTTTTCCAGCCGGCTGCGGTAGCCGTCCAGTTCCTTATACAGGGCCGGCATGGCGGTCTCCAGCGAAGGCAGTGACTTGTTCTGCTCGTTCTTGGTTGACTCGTTCAGCGGGCTGGGGGTGCGGATCCCGGCCACCACGTCCTCGCCCTGGGCGTTGACCAGCCATTCCCCGTAGAAATGGTTGTCGCCGTTGGCCGGGTTGCGGGAGAAGGCCACCCCGGTGGCCGAGGTCTGCCCCATGTTGCCGAAGACCATGGCTTGGACGTTGACCGCGGTTCCCCACTCGTCGGGGATGCCCTCGATCCGGCGGTAGGAGATGGCCCGCTTGCCGTTCCAGGAGGAGAACACGGCGCCGATCCCGCCCCACAGCTGGTCGGCGGCGTTATCGGGGAAATCCCGGCCGATCACCTCTTTGACCTTGGCCTTGAACCGGTCGCACAAATCTTTCAGGTCGGCCTCGGAGATGTCGGCGTCGGTCTGGTAGCCTTTCTGCTTTTTGACCGCGCCCAGCATGTCGTCCAGCTGTTTGCGGATGCCCTTGCCCTCTTCGGGCTCTATCCCGGCGGCCTTCTCCATCACTACGTCGGAGTACATCATGATCAGCCTCCGGTAGGCATCGTAGACGAAGCGGGGGTTTTGGGTCTTCTTGATCATCCCGGGGATGGTCTTGGAGCACAGCCCCACGTTGAGCACGGTCTCCATCATCCCGGGCATGGAACTGCGGGCCCCGGATCGTACCGACAGCAGCAGGGGATCGTTGGCGTCGCCGAACTTCATGCCCATCACCTTTTCCACCCGAGCCAGGGCATCGTTGACCTGCTTGTTGAGCTCGGCGGGATATTTCTTGTTGTTCTTATAGAAGGCGGTGCACAATTCCGTGGTGATGGTGAAACCGGCCGGCACCGGGATGCCCAGATGGCACATCTCGGCCAGGTTGGCGCCCTTGCCGCCTAAAAGATTTTTGTCCTTGGCTCCTCCCTCGGCGGCCTTGCCCCCGAAGAAATACACGAACTTAGGCATGGTACCTTTCTCCTTTGGATATATATGAAGATTTTAGTGATCTCAAGCAGACAGATGCCCGGAAAAATAACAAACTGTGATTGTAGCACAGATGGAACTGATTTTCAAGATAAGAGTTGTTTGGAAAAGAGAAGTTATAAGGCAGAATATAAATAATCACCGCTGTTTCATGCCCCAAAAGGCAGCAAAAAACCTCCGGAAAACCGGAGGTTCTGGAGTTTTTCAGCGATACGCGTCCTTACGGTCGTCAATGGTCAGCAGGTAAACTATCTTTTCCTTTTGATCTATGGCATAAAACAGCCGGTGGTCTCCGATCCGGTACCGCCAGGTGTCCGGCGAATAACCCCGTAATTTCCGGATCTGGGGGCCAAAGCAGGGTTCCTGCCTTAACCGGGGATAGACGTACGCTTTGATCTTCCGCTCCAGAAATTCCCTCCGGCCCGGCTCGATACGCTTCAGGCGGGAAAGGAACTCGGCGGTTTCAAAGATACGGAACTCAGGCAAAGCGGCCCTTCTGGGCCTTGGCATCGCTCCGGCCGCGCTTTAGGCTGGCTTCCAGCGGTTTGTCCGACCGGATAGCTGCCATCTCGGCCTCATCTATCAGACTTGAGTCCTCAATGTAGCGCAGGGCAGCAGTTTCTATGAAGTTGGACAGCGTCCGGTTGTCGCGCTGGGACAGTGTGCGGAAAATATTGTAGGTCTTGTCGTCCAGCCGCAGGGTAATGGTGGTGGACATGGCGCTTCTCCATATGTATGAATACAATAAAGCATTATAGAATACAACGTATTCTACCACTTTAGACCGTAAAAGTCAACCCCGCCGGAAATTTGGATAGGTCTCAGGCCTGTCAGATCTTTGGGCCACTACCCCCGCTTGGCCTGCCTGGGGCCCTGGGCGCTTCTGGGGGCCTCCGCCTTGGGGCTGCGGTCCAACAATCCCATCTTGTCCAGAAGATCCTTTTTGTTCTGCAAAGCCACCCTGGCTTTTTTTATGAACCTTTCCATCCAGTCATTCAATGCCTTCAGCGCTAATTGCTGTTCCTGATCGGCGGACCGGATCTCTTTTTCGGAACTCTCCCCATCCCGGATCATTTTCCCCAGGTCGTCTATCTTGGCCCGCTCCATGGCCAAAAGCAGTTTGGGGTATCCCAGGCCGGCCAGGATGTCCATGAATTCAGGGTCTTTTTGAGGGGCCTGGAACAGGATATCGGCCGCTTTCAGGAACAGGGCCGGCTCTCCGGGCATTTGGACAGTGATCCCCAAGGCCTGCAGCTGTTCCCGGTCCTCGGGCCAGATCTTCCTGACCACATTGGCCAAAGACTGGTAGGCTTCCCGGGCGTTCCTGGTGGTCTTGCCCGCTGCGGCCTCCCGGTCCCGCCGGGACTCGATCAGCGCGGTGTGGGCCTGGACAGCTATCCGGGCCGCCTGGTAAAGTTTCTGCCCCTCGTTGATCCTGGCCTCGGTATAGCCGGCCTCGGTCAGCCTCTTCAGGATGTCGGGGCTGGCCAGCGCATTGGTGATGGCCGTATCGGCCGCTTCAAGCTGCACGGGGATGGGTATGGTTGGTTTGGCTAGCACTGGCGATCCTTATAATTGCAGGGCCTTGTAACAGTTGGCCCTAACTGCTCTTTTCCAGGGATTTTTTCAGGAACAGCTCTCCCTCGGCCCCCCGCTCCTGGGAAAAGCATATTCGGGAAAGCTTTTTGTAAATGTCCCGGACCCAGGGATGATGTTCCCCCACCGTCTGCAGGAATATCTTGACCGCCGACTGGTACGCCTCCTCGGCCTGTGGCAGCCGGTTTTCGCCGAGATGCAGATCACCGTACTTGTAATAGGCGGTCCCCACATCCGGATGCCATTCACCCCAGGCCGACCTCAGTATCTCCAGGGCCTGCTCCAGTTCCCGGCCGGCCTTCCCGGCCTCTCCCTGCTGGGTGAACAGGACCCCCAGCCCCAGGTGGCTTATCCCGGTAAATGGATGGCTGGCCCCCAGCCGGCGCTCTCCGATGGACAGAGCTCTCCGGAAGGTGCTTTCGGCCTGACTGTACATATGCTGGATTGCATAGGCGTCAGCCAGGTTGTTGAGGTAGATGATCAGGTCCGGATGCTCCGGCCCGTGGTGCTTTTGTTTCAGTTCTATCCCTTTTAAAAGCAGTTCCACCGCCCGGGGGGCTTTCTGGTTCATAGAATAGACCGCCGCCAGGTTGTTGAGCATGGTAGAATAAACCGGATGGTCCTCATTGAACAGTTTTTGGCCCAGGTCCAAAGCCCGTTCTGCGGTCTGCTCGGACAGGTCCAGCCGGCCGGTCTCCTTGTAAACCCCCATCAGATTTCCCAGGCACTTGGCGGCCGAGGCGCTTTCACCCAGCCCCTGCTTCTGATAGATCTCCAGTGCCTGCTTCAGATATCCCTCGGCCTCGGCATATTCCCCGGTCCGTGTCATCAGCCCGCCCAGGTTGTTCAGCAGTTTGGCCACCTCGGGATGGTCGTGGCCCAGTTTCAGCCGCCTGATCTCCAGGGCCCGCTGGTACAGCGGGGCCGCCTCCCGGTACCGGTGCTGGATGCTGAGATTGATGGCCAAAGCGTTCACCGCCCCGGCCGCCTCGATGCTCTCAGGCCCGCGTGCCGCGGTCACAAGGTCCAGATGCCTTTGGTAATAAGGCTCGGCCTGGTCCAGCATGCCGTTCTTCTGCAGGCACTCGGCCAGCTTCAGCAGCAGCGGGGCCAGGGACGGATCTTCGGGGCCGGTTTTGGCTTCGGCCTCCTGCAGATCGCGTTTGGCTTTGATTATCTCGTCTTCGGAACAACCCATTTACAGGCTCAATCCGTCAGTTTTATCTTCAGATCTTTCAACTGCTTCTCGTCCACTTCCGAGGGGCTGCCCTCCATCAGGCCGCTGCCCGAGGTAGTCTTGGGGAAGGCTATCACATCCCGGATGTTGTCGGTGCCGCAAAGCAGCATGATCCAGCGGTCCAGGCCCGGGGCCACCCCGCCGTGGGGCGGCGCCCCGTAATCGAACGATTCCAGCAAAAAGCCGAACCGCTTCATGGCTTCTTCATTGGAGATCCCAATCACCTTCATCACCCGCTCCTGGATGTCGCGGCGGTGGATGCGGATGGAACCGGACGCCATCTCGTAGCCGTTGGCCACCAGGTCGTACAACTGGCCCAGCACCCGGCCCGGGTCAGATTCCAGGTATTGCAGGTGTTCTTCCTTGGGCATGGTGAATATGTGGTGTTCCGGCTCCCAGCCCTTGGTTTCCTGATTGTAATGGAACATCGGGAAATCGTTGACCCAGGCGAAGGCAAATTTATTTTTGGGGATCATGTCCATCCGCTTGGCGCACTCGACCCTCAACGCCCCCAGGGCGGCCGCGACTACTGATGGCTTGTCGGCCACAAACAGCATGATGTCCCCTTCCTTGGCGGACAGGGTCTGCATAAGTTCCTTGCCCAGGTCACCGGCGAAGAATTTTGCGATAGGCCCTTCAAGCAAAGCCGGAGGTTGGTTCCCGAGCGGTGTCGAGGGAACTTTGGCCCAGGCCAGACCCTTGGCGCCGTATATCTTCACAAATTCGGTCAGGCCGTCGATGTCCTTGCGGGACCACTTGCCCCCGCCCGGCACGCAAATCCCCTTCACCTGGCCCTTGTTCTCGATGGCCTGCTTGAATACCGAGAAATCAGATTTCATGGCAACTTGGGCAACATCGCACAGCTCCATGCCGAAGCGCATATCGGGCTTGTCGGATCCGAAGCGCCGCATGGACTCGGCATAGGCCAGCCGGGGAAACGGGGTGACAATTTCAACCCCGGCCGCTTGGCTGAAGGTCTCTTTGATCATGCCTTCGATCAGGGCGTATATCCCTTCCTCGGTGGCGCAGGCCATCTCTATGTCTATCTGGGAGAACTCCGGCTGGCGGTCGGCCCGCAGGTCCTCGTCGCGCAGACAACGGGCGATCTGGAAATACTTGTCGAAGCCCGACACCATCAGGATCTGCTTGTAAAGCTGGGGCGACTGGGGCAGGGCGTAGAATTTGCCGGGATGCACCCGGCAGGGGACAAGATAATCCCGGGCGCCTTCGGGCGTGCTGCGGGTCAAAAGCGGCGTCTCTATCTCCAGAAAGCCCTGGGCGCTGAGGTAATTGCGGACCGCCAGCACGAATTTGTGCCGCAGGATGATGTTTTTAGCCAGGGTGGGGCGCCGCAGGTCCAGGTAGCGGTGCTTAAGCCGCAGTTCCTCGGAGGCCGTGGTGTGGTCTTCAATGACGAATGGCGGCACGGCAGAGGAGTTGAGCAGTTTAACCTCTGCCGCAAGTACCTCGACCTCCCCGGTCGGCATCTCTGAATTGGCCTGGCCCTGGGGCCGGGCCCGCACCGTGCCTTTGACCGCTACCACGAATTCTGATTTTAGTTCACTGGCGGACGCTGTCAGTTCTGCGCTCTGGGCCGGGTCGAAGACTATCTGGGTGATGCCGTAGCGGTCCCGCAGGTTGATGAATATCAGCCCGCCGTGGTTGCGGCTGCGGTGCACCCATCCGCAAAGAGTGACCTCTTGGTTGTTATTGGAGGAACGTAGTTCCCCGCAGGTGTGGCTGCGCTGCCAGGCGCCTAAGGTTTCTAGTTTCATGTTGTCTGTAATTTTATAAATTATTTGTTTGCCCGCGAAAAACGCGATATATTATTAGTACTTACCTAATAGCTCTGTGTTGCCCACCCACATGGCAAAGTAGGGCCATTGTGAACCTTTTTTACGCATCATGATGAGAAATGGTTTATCAAATATAAATTTTCGGGGTCTCACCGGCTCAATTGGTATACCCAGTGTATATAATTTAAGTTTCGCTTCTGAAGTCATCAAAGCACCCGTTTCATTCAACTGAAAGCGTAGTTTTTGGTGAGCCTTACTTATATAATATCCATTCCACCCTTTATTAAGAATTGCTAAATCTATCAGTTGGCTAAATGAATGATTAATATCAAAATATACATAAGGTATCTTCAGTACCTCTTTATCTTTAAGTATAGATATTTTGTGAGACCTAATATTATTTTCAATTTTCTCCAAGGTTGTTTTAAGACTTTTCCCAGGCTTCAACTTGGCCAGTATTAACTCATCATTAGGTGAATCTGTTATTAATTCAATTGCATAGTTATCGTCATCTATATGGTATAGTACAGATACTTGTTTGCTTATGCTGTCAAGATAAGAATGATCATCATTTGTATAATCAATACCTGGGATAACACCAAAAGCAGGGACAGAAACCCATTTTTTACTACCTGAATTAAAGCCTAGCGGCAATATACTTTTTTTAAATTTATTTGTGAATTTAAATTTTTATAGAGAAATGAATACGCTAAAATTGTACGCGAATCTTTATCCTGTGCTTCCGAAACAAAAGGGGCATTATATCCAAATTTGCGTTTTAACTCGCTATTTACTTGATTTAGCAACAGATTGTTGAGAATACCTGCAATCGACACATAGCTGTTGCTGTCTAAATCATTTTCTGTTAGCTCCATTTTATTCAGTTGCTGCGCATCCAAAGGATTGCCCAAAAGCAACAATGGTTCTTTAAAAACATCATTTTGCAATTTATTCCAAGCAACTTGGAAAGATCCACAATACAATACATTTTTATCAAAGGATATCGTAGCGTAAAAATGTGGTGTTACGTATGTATCTTTAAGTTTGTCCGAAGTTATTTCAATATTTTCAACAGGCACATCACCCAGCACAATATTTTTTTCAACAATAGTTGTATCCAAAGTAATGTTTTCGAATTCTCCTTCCCCAAAAGGAATCCTGAGTATAATATAATAATGCCCAAAAGGCACATTGTTGAAAGTGTAACACCCATTAAAATCGGTATTGGTGATACCTTCTTTATGCCCACCAAGACTGATTTGCATACCAATTAATGGTTGATTTGTAGCACCATCTATAACCTTGCCAGTTATTGTCCCGGTTGTCCCGGCAAAGGTTAAAGTACCAAAAACCATTAGAGCTGCTATAATGTATAAAACACTATGTTTCATTCTTATAAATTTTCATGTTCTTTCGTTTGTTTCGCAGGAAATTACTCCCCTTCGTCCCACATCTCATACGCCTTGCGCAAATGCGGTATGGTGATGGACCCTCCCACCACCAGCGAAATGTTCATGATCTCGTCGAACTCCGCCTGGCTTACCCCCAGCTTCTTGCACTGGATGACGTGGTAGCTGATGCAGTCGTTGCAGCGCAGCACCACCGAGGCGCACAGCCCCAGCATTTCCTTGGTCTTTCCCGACAGCGCCCCGTTCTGGTAGGCGGCGGTGTCCAGGTTGAAGAACCGCTTGATTCCCGTGTTCTCCGACGCCAGTATCCGATCGTTCATTTTGGTGCGGTAGGCGTTGAATTCTTTTATTTTGTCAGACATGGTTTCTCCTGTATGTTTGCAAGACCAGCTCGTTGATTTCTGAACTCATCCCCCGGCCCCTTCTCTTCACAAGAGAAGGGGTTCAAGAGGTTGAGCTTGGATTTAAGTTAATACCGCAGTGACCTGCTTTAAAACTTTATCCATATTATTAAATATATCATTGTTGGAGATTCTTAATACTTTTATCCCAAGGCAATCTATCACATCATCCCGCAATTTATCTTGCCTTCTCTGTTTATCATGAATACCACCATCTAATTCAACAACCAACCTTTTCTCATGGCAATAAAAATCGGCAATGTAGAATGTCTCTTTGCCCAGCAAATCAAAAAATAACGGATATTGGCGATAGAATTTAAGTCCTAGGAACTGCCTGTTCCTAACTTTATTCCAAAATATGACTTCGGCCTTTGTCTGGTTTTTACGCAACTCCCGGCATCGGGCTTTAGCCACAAGAACTAGTTTGGATTTTATATTAAGGCTCATATTCCAAACTTCTGAACTCATCCCCAGTCCCCTTCTCTTTACAAGAGAAGGGGTTCAAGGGGTTGAGTTTTCTGATTCATAGGTTTCCCTACTCGCACTGGCAGTACTTCGGCACATTGATCACCAGTTCATCAAAGGCTACTTCGGCCTGCTGGTGCTTGTCCATATCCTTGAGCATCACCACACCCTTTTTGATCTCGTCCTCGCCTATCAGGGCCACATAGCGGGCGTTGAGCCGCCCGGCCTCGCGCATCTGGGCCTTTAAACTGCGGCCCAGCAGCTCCTGCTCGCAGACCAGACCCTTTTGCCGCAGCTGGGAGCAAAGCAAACTGCCCTTCTTCACCGCCTCATCGCCCAAAGTGGCGATGTAAACATCCGGCCGCTTCTCCGGCGGTAGGTTAACCCCCTGGTTCTTGAGAGCCAGGACATATCGCTCCAGACCTGAGCCAAAGCCCACCCCCGGAGCGGGGCTTCCGCCCAGATCCTCCATCAGACCGTCATAGCGACCGCCCCCGCCCAGGGCATCCTGGGCCCCCAGGTGCTGTGAAACAACTTCGAAAGCCGTACGGGTATAGTAGTCCAGTCCGCGAACCAGGTTCTTGTCCAGGATGAACGGGATCTCAATGTCTTTTAATCTGCCTTGCACTGCCTGAAAATGCGTCTGGCAGTCGCCGCACAAAAAGTCCTTCATCTCCGGAACATCCTTGAACTTTGACTGGTCTATCTTGCAGTCCAGTATCCTCAATGGGTTTCGGTCATAGCGGTCTTTGCAGTTGTCGCAGAGTTCCGGCAGCATGGGTTTGAAATGTTCCATCAGCCTTTGGCGGTAAGGCGGCCGGCACTGGGCGCAGCCCAGGCTGTTCAGCCTCAGGCTTAAGCCTCCCAGTCCCAGCTTCTGCAGGGTGAAGAACAGCAGCGAGATCGCCTCCACATCGGCCAGGGGGCTGTGGCTGCCCAGCACCTCGGCCCCGAACTGGGTGTGCTGGCGCATCCGGCCGGCCTGGGGCCGCTCGTAGCGGAACATGGGGGCCAGGTAGAAGACCTTGACGTACGGCTGTTCCTTGAGCGTGTTGTGCTCGATCAGGGCCCTTAAGACCGGCGGCGTCCCCTCGGGCCGCAGGGTGATGGAACGCTGCCCCTTGTCGGTGAAGGTGTACATCTCCTTCTGGACGATGTCGGTGGTGTCCCCGGTGCCCTTGACGAACAGCGCGGTATCCTCAAAGACCGGGGTGCGGATCTCTTTGAAGCCGTAGATCCGAGCCTGCTCCCGGATCACCGATTCTATGTGCTGCCAGAGATGGACCTGGTCCGGCATCACGTCATATGTGCCCTTGCTGGCTTGAAATTTCATTTGTCTTTATCCTTGTTCTTAAACCGCAGTTTGGAGATGCCGGTGCCCGCTGTAAAACCTAACACGTTCATGGAAAAATCCAAAAACGATGCGGTCCGTCCCGGGACCATAACTTCGTGGTATTCATCAATGGCGGCCAGGCTCAGCCCCATCACCAGCAGCACCGCCCATAATCCCTTATGCCTGTATCCCATCATTGCAAAAGCCCGGGCCGCAAGCACCGCCAGCACCAGGTAAACTATGATGTGGTATATCAGATCGGCATTTGGGTATTCGGGCGGGGTCCGTAAATTGGGAATGGAGGTGGCCGTGATCATCAAAACCAGCCAGGCGGCCACCGGGCCCCAGATCAATAGTTTCTTCCGCATTGTTTTCTTATTCCACCTGACTGAATATTTTAAGCACTTCTTCGGCGCTGGCCGCCTTCACCAGCTGTTCCCTGACCTGATCCCGGTTCAGCAGCCGGGAGACCAAAGCCAGGGCCTTGACGTGGTCGGCGATGAAGTTCTGGGGGGTGGCCACGAAAAAGAAGATCTGCACCGGCTGATCGTCCAGCGAGCCAAAGTCCACCGGCTGGCGGCTGATGCCGAAGGCACCGGTCATTTTCTTGAGCTCCCTGGTGCGGCCATGGGGAATGGCCACGCCCTTGCCGATCCCGGTGGACATCAGGCCCTCCCGCTCCATGGCCGAACGGAGCAGGTCCGGCTGGTTCTCTATCAGACCGGCCCCGGCCATCAAGGCCACCAGTTCCGAGATGATCTCCTCCTTGGTGGTCCCGATAAGCGGAACCTTGATGCAGTTCAGCTCCAGTATTTCGTTGATCTTCATCTCTATCGCCTTATATTGTAAATTTCGTATAATGTCTATCAAATAAGCTCAGCATACTGTTTGAATGCCCGGTGCCAACCCCGGTATGTCGCGTTAAAACGATCAGTGAGCATCGCAGTTGATGGCGGAAAAAGCTTGTCTGGCCTGTTTGAGGGCTTGGCCAAAGCCCGAGTTCAGACAAGCCCGCCGGCAACGAGAAGCGCAACGCCAGGAGAGTTTTAAGCGACGAGCTTTTTCCCCGCCACAATGGCATTAATAATGCGGGGCCCGCCAAAGGCGTGGCTTTTTGGTTCTTTTCTTGTTGGCGGTACAAAAAGAAAAGAACGTAATCAAGCTAAATCTGCTTTTTTTAGCCAAACCGGCTTTACGCTTTCTACTTTTCCTGAGTCGATTGGAGAATCATTTGTAAATTTCTTTTAACAGATCCGCGGCAGGGCCTCGCCCTCCAGCATCATCAGCGGCCGCCTGCTTCCCAGGAAGGTGGTCAGCAGCACCTGCGGTTTGCCGGCTTCAATTTTTCCGATGATGACCGCATCTTTTCCCAGCGGGTCCTGATGCATGGCACTCAATATCTTTTCCGAATCTTCCCGGGGGACGATGGCTATCAGTTTGCCCTCGTTGGCCACATACAGCGGGTCCAGGCCCAGCATCTCGCAGGCGCCTTTGACCTCCGGCTTGACCGGTATCTTTTCTTCCTCGATGTTGATGATGGCCTTTGACTGCAGAGCGATCTCGTTGAGGGTGGTGGCCAGCCCGCCCCGGGTGGGGTCGCGCAGAACGTGGACCATCCCCGCCTTCAGCATTGCTCCGGCCAGTCCGTTGAGCGGGGCCGCATCGCTGAGCAGGTTCCCGCTCAGGCCGAAATTGTTCCGGGCGTTGATCACCGCCGCCCCGTGATCGCCGATGGTACCGCTGATTATCACTACATCCCCCGGCGCTGCCAGGGAGCCGGAAACATTGACCCCTTCCGGGATCACCCCCACTCCTGAAGTGTTGATGAACAGCCCGTCGCAGGCCCCCTTGTCCACCACTTTGGTATCCCCGGTGACAATTGAGACCCCTGCCTCTTTGGCGGCCGCCGCCATGGAATCCGCCACCTTTTCCAACGTCTCGAGAGGAAAACCTTCTTCGATGATGAAACCGGCCGAGAGATACAGCGGCTTGGCGCCTTTCATGGCCAGATCGTTGACCGTTCCGCAGACCGCCAGCCGCCCAATGTCCCCGCCGGGAAAGAACAGGGGTTTGACCACATAGCTATCCGTGGTGAATGCCATTCTGGATTCTGAATTCTGAATTCTGAATTCTACGGAGTCGTCCCCCTGGTTGAGCAGAGCGTTTGAAAAACGGGTCTTGAATACCTTTTCAATCAATTCGTGTGACAAGCGTCCGCCGGAGCCGTGAGCCAGCAATATTTTATCTGATACGCCCAAAATATATTATCTTTTATATTTGGTGTTTTATTTTTTTAGTTCCCCGTCCCGTACTTGTACCACGCTGCGCAGGCCCCTTCGGAAGACACCATGCACGGCCCCACCGGGCTTTCCGGCGTGCAATTCTTCCCGAACATCGGACATTCATCCGGCTGGTGCAGCCCCATCATCACCTGGCCGCAGATGCACCCCACCGGTTCTTTCGCAGGTTCAACCTTGATCTCAAATCGTTTCGCAGCGTCGAATGAAACGTATTCGTTCCGGAAGCAAAGCCCCGTCTCCGGTATGCTGCCGATGGCCCGCCATTCGGCGGTGCAGGGCTCGGTCACCTTATCCAGCATGGCCAAGGCATTCGGGTTCCCGGCATCCGGCACTCCCCGCCGGTACTCGGTCTGCACGCTAAAAGCCAGCCCGTCCTTTTTATGGCTTCGGAGCTGTTCCAGCAGCATTACTATTGACTCCAGTATGTCCAGCGGCTCGAATCCGGCAATGACGCAGGGGATATGGTATTCGGCCGGGATGAATTGATACGGCCGGCTGCCGATTATGGCCGAAACATGCCCCGGGCAGAGGAACCCGTCGATCTTCGTTTTACCTGATTCCAGTATGGCCTTCAATGCATTCGGCACGGTCTTGAAAGCCGGATAGACAGAAAAATTGCCGATGCCCTTCTCTTTGGCCTCCAGCACCGTGGCGATGATGGTGGGCGAGGTGGTCTCGAAACCCACCCCGGCAAAGACCACCTGTTTTTGCGGGTTCTCGGCTGCTATCTGCAGGGCATCCAGCGGGGAGTACAGGATCCTGACATCAGCCCCCTGGGATCTGGCCTCCCGCAGACTGCTGTGCGAACCGGGGACACGAATCATGTCGCCAAAGGTGGTGAATATCACGTCCTTCAGCCCGGCGATGGCTATCATCCGGTCGATGTCGTAAAGCGAAGTGACGCAGACCGGACAGCCCGGCCCGGATAAAAGTTTTATCGACCCGGGGATCAGCCCCCTGATGCCGAACTGGGATATGGCCATGGTATGCGTCCCGCATACTTCCATGAAGGCATAAGGGCCGTCGCACAGGCCCTCTATCCTTTTGACCAGTTTTGCGGCCACCACCGGGTCACGAAATTTATCAAGATTGATCATGCTGGCTGACCGTCAGGTTATGGTGATGCCGGTCTCTTCCAGCAAACGGTATGTTTCCTCGGCCTCTTTTGGGTCTATCCTCTGGATGGCAAAACCGGCGTGGATCAGCACGAACTCGCCCACCCTGGCGTCGGGCATCATATGCAGGCCGATGCTGCGCTTAAGTCCCCGGATGTCCACCTCGGCCTTGTTCCCTTCGATGGTCTCTATTTTCGCTGGTATGGCTAAACACATATTAGGTAAATAAATAAATGGTTAATTGGAAATGGTCATTTGAGCAGAGACGAAAGGACTTGTCCCAAAGCAATGCCACCATCATTAGAAGGCACTTGTCTATGTATTAGGACTTGAAATTTTTTCCGGATAAGCTCTTGATGTATGAGAGTTAAAAGGTATCGATTTTGGAACACACCCCCGGAAAGTGCCACGGTTTTTATCCCTGATCGTAGCTTTAAATTATCGCACATTGCCAGGGTAAAGTCAACGATTGTATTGTGTAATTTGGCCGAACAAACGCCTGGTGACACGCCGTTTTTAGCGTCATCCGTCAACTGCCGCCACATCTCTTTTAACAGGACTATTGATTGCCCGTCTGATTGAGTTATCTGATGATCGTAACTGCCTAAAGTACCGGGATCAACGCAATTCTCCAGCGCGATGGCCGCCTGTGCCTCAAAGGTGATGAAGGGACATACCCCCAGCAAAGCGCTGACCGCGTCGAACAGGCGGCCCAGGCTGGAGGTCCAGGCCAGGTTGAATTTGCTGTCCAGTTGTTTGGAGATCAGTTCCAGCTCGGGCTGGTATTCCCTGGGGAATACCGACGCCGGGAGTTCGTTCAAAAGATATTTGCAGTAGGCGGCAGCTATCCGGTAGGGCTTTTTGATGGAGGTTTCGCCTCCCGGCAGGGGCAGGTATTCCAGGTGCCCGGCCCGGTCCATCGTTTTGCCGTCAAACAGGAAGAACTCCCCGCCCCAGATATTGCCGTCTTCGCCGTAGCCGGTGCCATCGAAGGCCACTCCGATGCATGGCTGGAGATTTCCGTTGTCCGCCAGGGTGCTCAGAATATGGGCTTTGTGATGCTGGACGGCGTGCAGCTTTAGGCCAGTATGCTCCTTGGCCCATCTGGTGGTAAGATAGTCAGGGTGCAGGTCGTGGACGATGACCTCAGGTTTTATCCGGAACCACTTTAGGTATTTCTCAACCATCTCTTTGAATAATTCCAGGGTGGCCAGGTTGTCCATCTCGCCTATGTATTGGCTTAGATAGGCCTTGTTGCCCGTGGCTAAACAAAAGACATTTTTCATCTCCCCTCCCACCGCCAGGGTCGGAGGCACCGAAACCGGAAGGATTATCGGGTTAGGTGCATAGCCCCGGGAGTGGCGGACTATCTGGATCAAAGGTTTGAAGTCATTTCTCTTCGGCTCTTGGTCATTCCCGTTTTTTATATTTGATATTTTATTTAGTGTATCAGTTAAAAAGACTATCGAGTCGTCATTGCGGTTCTCAATATCCCGGTCGTTCAGCAAAAAATGATCGGCCAGGCCCGCCAGCCTGTTCAAAGCCTCCCGGTTGCCGGCTGCCACCGGCTCGTCCTGAACATTGCCCGAGGTCATCACCAGGACCTTGAGTTCGGAATTTATTTTTTTCAGTTCCCTGAATAAAAGGTGATGCACCGGCGCATAGGGCAGCATCACTCCCAGATAATTGTTCCCTGGGGCCACATGACCGGAGATTTTTGATTTATTATTTTTTATATTTATTTTTTGCAGCAGCACTATCGGCGCCTGGCTTGATCCCAGCACTCTCTCTTCCGATCCGCTTACCCGGCAGACGCTCCTGACATCCTCCAGCGACCCGCCCATCAGGGCCAGCGGCTTGTCCGGGCGGTGCTTCCTGTCGCGAAGCTTCAAGACCGCAGCATCATTGCCGGCATCACAGGCCAGGTGAAATCCCCCGATGCCCTTGACAGCCAGGATCTCACCCGCCAAAAGGAATTCTGCGGCCTTGGTAATCGCCTCTGACCTTTCGGCCTTTGCCTTGCCGTCCCGTCCGCAGAGCCAGACCCTGGGGCCGCAGGCTGGGCAGGCGTTGGGCTGGGCGTGGAATCTGCGGTTCTCCGGATCATCGTATTCCCTTTGGCAATCGGTGCACATGGTGAATCCCGACATGGAGGTCAGCGGCCGGTCATACGGGGTGTTTTGGATGATGGAGAACCGGGGCCCGCAATTGGTGCAGTTTATGAAAGGATACAGGTAACGCCGGTCCTTCTCATCCAGCATCTCACTTAGACAGTCGGAACACAGGGCGATGTCGGGGGAGATCCGTGTAACTCCGCCGCTGTTCAAGCTCTCCCTGATGACAAAACCCTTGTGATCGCCGGGCTGGGCCGGGAAAACGGCCATGGCATCGATCGTGGCCTGGGACGGCAGTTCGCTTTTGACCTGTGACAAGAAAAGTTCGAGACCTTCTGTTCTGCCCTGGACATGGATCTCCACCCCCTGGCTTGAATTAAGCACCCAGCCGGCCAGGCCGTGCTTTTTGGCCAGCCGATAGATGAAGGGTCGGAAGCCCACCCCCTGGACGATACCGTTTATGTTTATTTTTACTGCGTTCATGATAGATCTTAAAAAATGATTATCCAATCAGCTCTGGACACACGGTGAACAATACGTATCAACCCCGGTTGTCGCGTTAAAACGATCAGCGAGCATCGCAGTTGATGGCGGAAAAAGCTTGTCTGCATGTTTGAGGGCTTGGCCAAAGCCCGAGTTCAGACAAGCCCGTCAGCAATGAGAAGCGCAGCGCGTGTCCGCTGAAGCCTTGCTTGCCCGCCGAAGCAGTTGCGTAGGCGGGGCGTAAGCGTGGCCCGGAGAGTTTTAAGCGACGAGCTTTTTTCTTTTTGGTTCATTTTCTTAGTTGGCGGCACAAAAAAGAAAAAGAACATAATCGGGTTAAATCTACGTTTTTGATAGCCCCGTTATTTTATCTCTACTTTTCCTGAGCAAGTTAGATTGGCATTTTAAAATAAACCGCCCTGTTATTTTCAGGACGGGGGAAACACCCTTTGATTATATTCCTAAACGCTTAAAAATTCAAGGCATATCTCAAGTCTTGCATTTTATGGCGAAATAGTATATGCTTACTGCCCTATGACTCAAAAAAGCATTCATACTCCAGCTGCCGGAAGCGTCGAGCCGGATCGCAGCCTGAAAATATCCATCATCGAAGGCAGTTTTGCCACGGTCCACATCACCGTCAGTCTGGGAGCCCTGGTCACCGGATACGCCCTGATGCTGGGGGCCAACGATTTCCAACTGGGACTGCTGGCGGCCCTTAACGCCCTGTCCACCGTGGGCTCGGTTGTCAGCGCCCAGATCCTAGGACGCCTGGGCAGCCGCAAAAAGTTGACCGTCTGGGGGGCCACCGCCGGGCGGTCATTGTGGGCTTTGCTCTGCGTCTTGCCCTTTATCAAGATGATGCCTGGCTTTAAGCTGGCCCTGTTCTTTGCCGTGATGTTTCTGGGGAACACCATCCTCAGCGCCGCCAACACCGCCTGGCTTTCCTGGATGACCGACCTGGTGCCCCCGGAAAAGCGGGGCGTCTATTTTGGCAAACGCAGCGCCATCCTGGGGGCGGTGACCATGCTCACCAATTACGGGGCCGGCTGGGGCTTTGACCGGATGAAAGCGGCCGGGCTGCAGGACCAGGGATTTGCCTTGATCTTCGGGCTGGCCGCCTTGTTTGCCGTGATCGCCGGGCTGATCCTGAACCGCCAGTGGGAGCCGCCGTTGAAGGGGGAGAAGTCCCTCTCCATCTACGAGATCGTAAAACTGCCCTTCGCCGATCCCAATTTCAAAAGACTGCTGACCTTCTTCATCTTCTGGTCGTTGTCCACCGCCGTGGCCGGACCATTCTTCGGGGCCCACATGATCAAAAACCTGAAAATGCCATACTCGGTGATCGCCCTCTATTCCATCGTCGCCGGGATACTTAACCTTTCCACCCAGCCCTTGTGGGGGAAAATAGTTGACAAGCTGGGGAACCGACCGGTGCTGATCTTCAACCTAGTCGGTATCTTCCTGCTGCCGCTGTTCTGGCTGTTCGCCACCCCTTCATTTTATCTGCCCATCTGGGTGGATGCCTTTCTGACCGGGTTCTTTTGGCCTGGTTTCACCCTAGCCGGCTTCAACCTGCTGCTGCTGACCGCGCCCGAGCAGAACCGGACCTCCTACCTTTCCATCTATACCGTGGCCACCGGGTTCGCCGTGTTCCTGGCATCCTTGGCCGGGGGTTGGCTGGCCAATGCCCTGCATAATTTCAAATTCGTGCTGCTGGGGCATACCCTGATCAACTTCCACCTGCTCTTTGCCTTCTCCTCGCTGGCCAGGATATTTACCCTGCCCCTGGCCTTGAAACTTAGGGAGGAAAGGTCCCATTCGGTAGGTACCCTGCTGAACCTGTTCGGCGACAAGATCAGCCAGAATTTTGCCGGTGGCTGGCAGGCCGGGGTAGTGATGGTAAAAAGGATCACCCGGGGTTGATCCAAAAGATTAAAAAACCGCTCGGCAGACAGCTGAGCGGTTTTTTTAATTTCATCGCGGGGGCTATCTATTCCGCCGGTTCCCAGATGGATTCCCCGGTTTTGTTGATGTATCCGTAATCGCCGTCGTTCTTGATCATCCCCAGGCCGTTGGCAAATTTGAATACATCGTCGAACTGAGTGTCGATGACGATCTTCCCCGTCTTATCGGCATAACCCCACACCTCCCCGGACTTGATCCCGGCCAGGTCCTCGGAAAACGGCCGGACCTCCAAAAACTGCGGTTCTATCGCCTGCTGGCCGCCCTTGCTTATAAAGCCCCACTTGTCCTCGATCTTTACCCCGGCCATCTCCTGGCTGAAGTCCTGGGCGTCATCAAACGCAGGGTTGATCACCATTTTCCCGATCTTATTGATATAGCCGTATTTGCCTCCGGTTTTCACCCGGGCCAGGCCGTCCACGAAAGGACCGCCGTCGTCGAACTGGGGTTTGATGACCATCTTGCCGGTCTTGTTGATATAGCCGCAGGAGAGCTTTTCCACCACATACCCCGCCTGCTTGATCTTGACCGGGGCCAGTCCGTCCGAATAATCGCCGGCCCAGTCGAATTTCTGGATCCCGATGAACTTTCCGGTCTTGTCGATGAACCGGTATTTGTCCTGAATGTTCACCCGGGCCAGGCCCTGGCTGAAGCGATAGACCCCGCCGATGTCTTCCGGCTTCAACTTTTTGAAACTGATCACTATCTTCCCGGCCTTGTTGATGTAGCAGTAGCTTCCGGATCCGTCCTTGCCCACCACCCCCACCGCCGCCAGCCCCTCGCTGAAGGCGTCGGCATAAAGCAGCAGGGGATCTATCACATACTTGCCGGCGGGATCGATGAACCCGTATTTGTCGCCCAGCCGCACCGCCGCCAGCCCCTCGCTGAAGCACCCGGCCGAATCGAACTGCAGGGCCACTGCCAGCTTCCCGGCATTGTCTATATACCCCCACTTGCCGGCCTGTTTTATCGGGAACAACAGCACCGGTTTTTCGGGAACAACAGTCTTCAGCTTTTGGGAATGGGCCCAGTCCGGGGCCAGAGCCATAAGAACGATCAGGATCAAAGGCCTCAGCATTTCAAGCCTCCTTGGGTTGTATCTTATTTTCATTTTTTATTTTTATCCTGCTGTTTTATCAAGGCCGCCAGCAAAGGCAGCATTATCTCGTGATGCCCGGTAAAACTGTATCCCCGGCCGCCGGACTGGGTCGGGCGGCTGACCACGTTGAGGTTGGGCCGGTAGTGCTGGATCATGTCAAAGTTGGCGGCGGTGAAATCCCTGGCCTGGTGCCCCAGGTTGCGGGCCACGGTCAGGGCTTTTAGGAAAACTTCCGGCATTATCACGCTGGAGCCGAGGTTGATCACCACTCCACCGAAAAGTTTGGCGACCGACTGGGCCAGTATCCGAAAATCCCGGGCGCTGCAGTCCCCGGCGGCGGCCCCGTCGTAGCTGGAATGCTGGTTGATGATGTCGGTGCCCACCGCCACGTGGACCGTGGCTGGTATTTCATTCCGGCTGCAGGCCGCCAGTAGGCTGAACTTCTGGTATTTGGCTTTTACCCCGTTCAGGTACTGTCCCAGCGCCTGGCCGTAGCCGATCCGGCAGAGGCTGGCGGCCTTGACGACCCCGTTGATGCCGTCGGCGGTCTCTTTGGCCATGCCAAAACTGCCGTCTTCCAGGCCTGCGGCCACGTCCTCGGAGGTTTTTCCCCAAAAAGCCATTTCAAAGTCGTGGATGGCCCCGGCCCCGTTGGTGGCCAGGTGGGTTATATAGCCCTGCTCTATCAGATCTATCAGCACCGGGGAAAGCCCGCATTTTATTGGGTGGGCCCCCATCATCACTATCACCGGCCGCCCCCGGCTCCGGGCTTTTCGCACCGCCTGGGCCAGGGAAAACAGGTCATTGACCTTCAGCGTCCTGGGCAGGGCATCAAAGAACTGCATCAGGGAAGACCCCGGCTTTATGGCCTGGGCCAGCTGGCCCAGATCCACCTTGCTCCGGCGGTCCCTGATGGAATGGCTTTTGACCCTGGAGATGTCTATTTCCTTGAAGTTTTTCATGGCTTTGCCGTCTTTATTGTTTTTCGGTGACCAGGTAGTCCGGGCCGTCTATTCCCTGGTTATATTCCTTAAGCACCGCGTTGATGGAACCCACCAGGATCTTGCTTTTCATCAGCACCGGGATCCGGCGGCTGTCGTTGGTCAGCCAGACCAGAAGCCGCCCCTTGTTCTGGAACAATCCCGGGTAGCGCAGCACCGGCTCCACCACCAGGCATTCCACCTTGCCGAAGATGGTCTTGACCTTTTCCTTCCGGAGTAATTTGACCTCCAGCGGGTAATTGTTCTTGTCGGTATGGTTGTCGATGTACAGCGACTTTCCCGATTCCAGGGAAAAGGTCCGGGCATAATACAGCGAGGTCAAAATGTCCCGGGCCTGGGGCGTGGTGGCTATCACCTGTCCGGTGTTGTAAGTGACCTTGTTCTGTTCCTGGTCAAAATCCAGCGCCTCCTCGTGGCGGTAACCGCCCTCCCGCATCTTCTTCTGGTAGCGCAGAGAATAGAGGCGCTCGTAGTCGGTGAAGGCCTCGAACCGGTCGTGCACCTGGTAGAATTTGGAGAAGAACGGGTTTGACCAGGTCTCGTTGACGATGTGATAGGCGCTGCGCTGGCCCACGTAGGTCAACTCGCTGTCAACCCTCAGGTAGGAATACCCCGCGGTGATGCCGGCATATTCTATGGTATAGGTCATCTTCTCGCCCCGGTTGAACTTCCGGAAAGGTTCGGCGGGTACCTGCGATGCCCCGGACAGACCCGCGGCCAGCCCGGCCAAAAGACAGTATATGGTTATTTTGGCATTATGCATTGATGTTTGAATCGTTGTTAATTGTTGCCATTTTTGTTCACCTCGGTTACCTTGGTCAGAACCTCTTCCACCGTGATCTTCTCCATGCAATCATACTCCGGGCAGTTATGGCCGGGACATTCCCGGCAGGGGCCGGCCGGAGGCCTGATGACCGTGTGCCCTTTCCTGTAAGGCCCCCAGCGCTTTATTTCACAGGTGGGGCAATACAGGCCGATGACCCTGGTGTTCACCGCCGCGGCCACGTGCAGGGGCCCGGTGTTGTTGGTGACCAGCACTTTGGCCAGGGAGATCAGGGCCGCCAGGTCTTTCAGCGGCAGGTTTTCCGCCC
Organism: candidate division TA06 bacterium; assembly: GCA_016235665.1. Taxonomy (NCBI): domain Bacteria; species candidate division TA06 bacterium. Next base: position 22,922 of record JACRJI010000005.1, read on the forward strand.
AGCCGACATCGGCCGTCAAATGTTTTTTTAACGATGTTTTAAGGCCAAGTTCCTGGGGCCCCAGGCTGATGACGACCCTGCCGCCTGCGCCCTGGATCCTGTCCGCCAGCTTGGCGAATGATGCCAGGGGCCAGGGCTTGGATGACCCGCTGCAGCCCGGATGAATCAGGGTGAAATCCCGGCCGTATTCCTTGGCCAGCTTTTCTGTTAAATCGTCCGGCACCGTCAAAACCGGCGGCAGATAACGCTCTCCGGCCGTTGGCTCGAATCCCAGACCCTGATAGACCAGATCCAGATTGTATTCCAGTTCATGCTTTGAATTTTGCTTCCGGTGCTGTTTTACCCGGCGGTTGAAAAGCAGGCTGTACCCCCGGTAGGCCGTGCCCGCTCTGACCGGGATCCCGGCCAGCCAAAGTGCCGCCGCCAGACGAAGGGTGGGGTGCAGAAGAACTGCAGCGTCAAACCGGTAAGCCCGCAACATTCCAGCTAATTCAAAAACGCCCTTTCCGGAATCTGTCAAAGCTTCATCAATATCCTGAGAGAACGGGACCATGGCCGCCGTGTTTTTTGAGACCAGGTACGTTACCTTGGCTTCCGGGAACCGGCGCTTTAGAACGGCTGCCGCGGGCAGGGCCAGCACCAGGTCCCCTAGCCTGTCGTTTCGGACCACCAGTATGTTTTTGAACCCTTTTGATCCCACAAAGCCCCTTCTGCTCACTTTTTGTTCTTTGGCCCCTTGGACAGGCTTTCCAAGCCGTGCCTGACCGCCAGGGTTATCGCTTCCAGGTCCAGCTGCTTGATGCAGGAAAGGTGGTCGCAGGATTTCTTCCAGCAGGGGCTGCAGGCAAGTTTGGAGAATATCTTCTCGCCCCGTCCGTAGAGCTCGATCTCGGTGCCGCAGGACAGCCCGAACCAGGCCACCACCCACTTTTTAAGGGCCACCGCCATGTGCAGGGCCGAGGTGTCCCCGGTGATGATCAGGTCGCAGGCCTCGATGTAGACCATGCCCCGGCGGATCCCCTCGTCCGTGGGACTGTTAATGACGTAGGCCCCGCTTTTCTTTTTGATCTCGGCGTTGCGCCCGGCTTCGGCCTTGCCACCCAGCAGCATTATTTTTGTCCCGGGCCATTTTTTATGGAATTGTTTTATCAGCTGGACATGCTGTTCAATGGTCATCTTTTTGTTGGGGAAAAGGTCGGAGCATCCGGTGTTGAACCCTATCACCAGGCCGGTTTCCTTGATCCCGTTCTTCAGCCGGTAGTCTTTGGCCGCCTGTTTTTCCTCGTCCGTCAGGCGGAGGACGTAGTCCTCGTTTTTGTAATCCAGTTTCATGGCCCGGGCCAGGAACTTTATCCCAGTGACCTTGTTCTGCTTGAACTTCAGCTCGTCGTCGATCCCCAGCCGGTAGCCGTATTCGGCTTCGGGGTTGAAATAGGTGATGGCCCCGTTCTCGTCCATGGCGAAACCCAATTTTTCCTTGGCCTTGACCAGCATGGCCAGGGCATCGGAACGGTGGGCTTTGTCTATGGAATAGATCTTGTCGAAGCTCATGGCCTGGAGGATGGAGACAGTTTCAAAGTCGTAGGGCCAGATCTTGTCGATATGGGGATTGTTCTGCAGCAGTGGCACAGCCATAGGCAGAGTCACCCAGTGGATGGTGCTCCTGGGGTCTTTGAGCTTGATGGCCGGCAGCAGGGCCGTGGTCATCAGCACTGCGCCCAAGGCGTCCAGGTTGATTATCAGGATCCTGGTACCGCGAGGCTCCCTCTTTTTACATTCCTTACAAAGCCAGCCGGGATGACATGGCTTATAACCATTAAAGTATTTGCAATCTATAGTCTTATACACTGCTATTGAAGCTTTTCTTTGTATGATAAATTTATAGTTTGATCCTATTTTACATCTCCTGGCGGCCTTCCAGGGCCCGGCTCAGGGTCACTTCGTCCGAGAACTCCAGGTCGCTGCCCACCGGCAGGCCCCGGGCAATGCGGGTGATCTTTATGCCCAGCGGTTTTATCAGCTTCATCAGATACAGCGCTGTGGCCTCTCCCTCGGCGTTGGGATTGGTGGCCATGATTATCTCTTTGACATCGGTCTTCTCCAGCCGCTCCATCAGCTCCCGCACCCTCAGGTCGTCCGGGCCGATCCCGTCCAGCGGCGACAGGTGACCCTGCAGCACGTGGTAACGGCCCTTGAAGTCGGCGGTCTTTTCCAAAGCTAAAAGATCGTTGACCTCCTCTACCACGCAGAAGATCGAGTCGTCCCGGCCGGCATCACGGCAGAGGTTGCAGAGATCCTGCTCCGAGGCGTTGAAGCACTGTTTGCAGAACCGCACCTTCTGCTTTAGTTCGATAATGGCGTGGGCCAAAGCCTCGGCGTCGTCCGGCGATGACTTCAACAGATAAAAGGCCAGACGCTGGGCTGTCTTCCGCCCGATGCCCGGCAGCTTCATCAGCTCGTCCACTGTGCGGTTGAGTATTTCCGATCCGTAGTTCATAGAGTGATCTTTTCACCACCAAGACACAAAGATACCAAATCACCATTCACAACTTACGATTCACGATTTGGCTTAGTGCCTTAGTGTCTTTGTGGTAGTATTTTCGTTTTAAAACATCCCCGGCAGGCTCATCCCGCCGGTCAGAACAGACATCTCTTTGGCCGCCAGCTCCCGCGACTGCCTGAGGGCCTCCTGTACCCCGCTTAGGATCAGGTCCTGCAGCATGTCTGCCTCCTCCGGCTTGACGATCTCCGGAGAGATCCTGATGTCCAGTATGTTCTGCTGGCCGTCGGCCGTCACCTTGACCATGCCGCCACCGACCGAAGCCTCTACCCGCTTGTTCCCCAGCTCTTTCTGGATGCTTTCCATCTTGGACTGCATCATCTGGGCCTGCTTTAAAATATCCCCCATTCCTTTAGCCATAAAATTACTGCCTATATTTTATGTTTTCAATTTGCACTTTGCACTTTGCATTGGCACCCTGAGCCGCCGGGCTGAGCCGTTGGGCTGAGTTTATCGAAGCCATGCCGAAGCCCTTGTCGAAGGGTTGCCTTTAAAGCACTTCGCCTTCAACCTGGTCCAAAAAGCCCTTGATCTTGGCCGAGCCCAGCGCCTGGTTCCGGCGCCGGTCAACTTCGTCCTTCAGGCTGGCCCGGGCCAGCTGGCCGCCGGCCGCCGGACCCGGTTCCTGGGACACTTGGCAGGACAGCTTCAGCTTCTGGCCCCAAAGGCGGAAGGTCTCCTCGTCCAGCATGCTCTGGTTGACCTTGTTCTCCAGGGAATCGGTGAAGAATTTGGAGTTGGCGCCGTAGATCACTGCCAGCCGGCCGTCGCTGATGCCCACCGGCCGGGCCGCTTCCAGACAGGTTCCCAACAGCATATTGCGGTTCTTGATGGATGACACCAGGTCCTTCCACAGGCTTTCAAAATCTCCGTTCACGGCTACAGGGGATGCCTTGGGCTCTTCCCTGACCGGAGGAGCGGCATAGACCGCAGCCGTGGGCTGCCGGACCAAGGAAGGAGGAACTGCTGAGCTTTTTAAGCCGGTTGGTTTTACCTCATCCCTGCCGCTGTTCTGCGCCGGTCTGGGGTTTGATTCCGGGCCGTTATCGCCTCCCAAACCGTTTATCAGTTCCTCGATTTTGACGGTCTCGTCCAGGTCGGAAAGCCTTAAGCAGGCCGCTTCCAGCACCAGCCGGGACTGGCTGCTCCGCTTCATGGTGGTCTCGGTCTCCACCAGTATCCTTACCATCCGCAGCAGGTCGCGCCCCTGGATACCGCCGGCCTGTTTCAGGTATTTCTCACGGGCGTCAGCCGGTACGTCGGACAGCGCTATGCCGGGCTGGCCGGCCGCTATCACCATCAGCTTGCGGAAGTGGGCCAAAAGGCCCAGGGCAAATTCCTGCAGGTCGTAACCGCCGGAGGACACCTGCTCCACTAATTCCAGCAGGCCGGCCTGGTCCCTGCTCCGGATCATATCCACGGTCTTGAAGAACAATGCCTCGTCCACCAGGCCCAGTACCTGCCGGGCGTCCTCGGCCGTCAGCTTCTGGCCGCCGTAGGAGATCAGCTGGTCCAGCAGGCTGATGGCGTCGCGCATCGAGCCCTCGGATTTCTGGGCCACCAGGTACAGGCAGTCGTCCGTGGCCTGGACCTCCTCGCCCTCCAGCATTCTTTTGACGTAATCCACCACCACCGAGACCTCCACCTTTCTGAAATCGAAGCGCTGGCAGCGGGACAGGATGGTAATGGGAACCTTGTGGATCTCGGTGGTGGCGAAAATGAAGATGGCGTGGGCCGGGGGCTCCTCCAGCGTCTTCAGCAGGGCGTTGAAGGCCTCCTTGGTCAGCATGTGGACTTCGTCTATGATGTAGATCTTGTACTTGCCCTGGGTGGGGGTGTATTTGACGTTCTCCCTCAGGTCGCGAATCTCGTCGATGCCGCGGTTGGAGGCGCCGTCGATCTCCAGCACGTCGATGCTGCGGGAACCGGTGATCTCCACGCAGGAGGGACACTTGTTGCAGGGGGTCTCGGTGGGGCCTTCGGCGCAGTTCAACGCCTTGGCCAGCACCCGGGCGGCCGAGGTCTTGCCCACTCCCCGGGCCCCGGAGAACAGGTAGGCATGGGCGATGCGC
>JACRJI010000006.1 GCA_016235665.1 candidate division TA06 bacterium
ATGATCATGCCGGGCGACAACGTGACCATCGAGGGCGAGCTGCTGACGCCGATCGCCATGGAGAAGGGCCTGAAGTTCGCCATCCGCGAGGGCGGCCGGACCGTGGGCGCCGGAACAGTCACCGAGATCCTGCCCGACTAAAAGACCTCTCCCGGGGAAATGGAAAATGGATAAATAGGAAATAAAACAGTCAAACCGGTTATTTAAAACTCTGGAGGAGATATAAAAAGTGGCGGCTCAGAACATCAGGATAAAACTAAAGGCATACGACCATGCGGTGCTGGACAAATCGGTGGCCGAGATAGTCAACACGGCCAAGCAGACCGGGGCCAGGATCTCCGGGCCCATCCCGCTGCCCACCAACCGCACCGTCTATACCGTCAACCGCTCCACCCACGTGGACAAGAAGTCGCGGGAGCAGTTCGAGCGGCGGATACACAAGCGCTTGATAGATATCTGGCACTCCTCTCCTCAGACCATCGACGCCCTGACCAAGCTGGACCTTCCGGCCGGGGTGGACATCGAGATCAAGACCGGATTATAACAGCTGTAAGCAGATGGCTTAAAGCTCTCAAAGAGTAAACAAGTAGCAGAGTAAAAGACACAATGAACGGAATATTAGGCAGAAAAATAGGGATGACCCAGATCTTCGGGCCGGGCAATGCGGTGATTCCGGTGACGGTGATCGAAGCCGGGCCCTGCGTAGTGACCCAGGTCAAGGAGGCCAAGCTTGACGGCTACTCCGCCGTGCAGCTGGGCTTTGTGGAAAAGAAAAAACAAAAGACCACCAAGGCCATGCAGGGACATTTTACCAAGGCCGGAGCCCCGGCCCCCCTGCGCTTCATCAAGGAAATCAGAACGGCCCAGGCCAAGGATTTCAAACCCGGTCAGGTGATCAAGGCCGACCTGTTTGCCGAGGGCGACATGGTCCGGGTCACCGGCACTATGAAGGGCCGGGGAACCCAGGGCGTGGTCAAGCGTCACGGGTTCAAGGGCGGCCCCAAGACCCACGGCCAAACCGACCGCCTGCGCCGTCCCGGATCGGCCGGAGCCGGATCCACCCCGGGCCGGGTCTATCCCGGCCGGCGTTATCCCGGACAGATGGGCAATGTCCAGATCACAGTCCGCAACCTGAAGATTGTCAAAGTGGATGCCGAAAAGAACCTGCTCCTGATCAAAGGCCCGGTGCCCGGCGCCCCCGACGGGATATTGGTCGTTCAAAAGATCATAAAAAAGAAGGCATAAAACATGTTGTCCGCAAATCTATATGATGCCCAGGGAAAAATGACAGGGAATATAGACCTGCCCGAGAACATCTTCGGGGTCAGGGTGAATCAGCACCTGCTTTACCTGGCAGTAAAAAATTACCTGGATAACCGGCGGCAGGGAACCGCCAATACCCAGAATGCCGAGGACGTGCGGGGCGGCGGCAAGAAGCCGTTCAAGCAGAAAGGCACCGGCCGGGCCCGCCAGGGGAGCAACCGCTCCTCGCTGATGGTGGGAGGCTATGTGGCCCACGGCCCACATCCCCGGGACTACTCCTGGGAGATGCCCAAGACCAGCCGTCGCCAGGCCCTGAAATCGGCTTTGACCGATTCGTTCAAGACCGGCCGTCTGGCGGTGATCGACGCCGTGACCTCAGGCGGCAAGACCAAGGACGTCTACGGGGTGCTGAAGACCATGGAGCTGTCCGACAAGAAAGTACTGCTGCTGGACGTGGCCCCGACCTCGGAATTGCTGCTCTCCGGCCGCAACATCAAAGGGCTGGCCATCCGTCCGGTGCGGGAACTGAACACCTACGAGATCATGCGGGCCGACAGAGTGCTGTTCACCAAGGCCGGCGTGGAGGCCTTAAAGGAGGTCTTTAACAAATGAAAGATTTGAACAAGGTCATCAAAAAACCCCTGATCACAGAGAAGTTCACCGCCCTGAAAGATGCCTATAACCGTTACGCTTTTGAGGTCGACAAGAACGCCAACAAGCACGACGTCAAAAGGGCCATCGAGTCGGTCTTCAAGGTCAAGGTCACCGACGTGGCCACCATGAACGTCCGGGGCAAGATCAAACGGCAGGGCCGCAACGAGGGCAAGCGCCCCGACTGGAAGAAGGCCGTGGTGACCCTGGCCAAGGACCAAAAGCTGGAGATAGGCGACGGGGTTTAGCTTTCCCGGATCTTGGTTAAAAATGATTTTTTTAAGCACCAGCAATACTAGGAGACGATACATAAATGGGGATCAAGTCTTATAAACCGGTAACTCCCGGATTAAGGCACCGCACCGGCTACACCTTTGAAGAGCTGACCAAACCTCTGGCTCCCAAAAGCCTGAGGAAGGCCATGCGCAAAAGCGGGGGACGCAACAATCACGGACGGGTGACCGCCGACCACCGCGGAGGAGGGCACAAAAGGGCCTACCGGATGATAGATTTCCGGCGCGATAAATTCGGGATCGCCGCCACGGTGGCCGCCATAGAGTACGATCCCAACCGCTCGGCCCGGCTGGCCCTGCTGAAGTACGCCGACGGGGAATGGCGATACATCATGGCCCCGCTGGGACTGAAGCTGGGCGACAAGGTGATGTCCGGCCCCGGCTCCGAGATCAAGAACGGCAACGCCCTGCCCCTGTCCGAGATCCCCATGGGCACCTCGGTCCACAATATCGAGGTCACCAAGGGCCGGGGCGGCCAGATGGTGCGCACCGCCGGAGGATCGGCCCAGCTGCTGGCCAAGGAAGCCGGTTACGCCCAGCTGCGGATGCCTTCGGGCGAAGTGCGGATGATCAGCCTGGAATGCTTGGCCACCGTAGGACAGGTGGGCAACCTGGAGCATGAGAATATCTCCATCGGCAAGGCCGGCCGCAACCGCTGGCTGGGGGTCAAGCCCCACAGCCGGGGCGTGGTCAAGAACCCCCACGACCACCCGATGGGCGGCGGCGAAGGCAAATCCTCGGGCGGACGTCATCCCTGCGGACCCACCGGACTCTTATCCAAAGGCAAGAAGACCCGCAACCGTAAAAAACTTTCCAGCAAGTTTATAGTCAAGAGGAGAAAGTAATGTCCCGCTCCCTAAAAAAAGGACCCTTCATCGATGCCAAGCTGTTTGCCAAGATCGAAGCCATGCACGCCGCCCGCGACAAGAAGGTGATCAAGACCTGGGCCCGGCGTTCCATGATCCCCCCGGAATTCGTGGGGTTCACCATTTCGGTCCACAACGGCAACAAGTTCATACCGGTCTATGTCAGCGAGAACATGGTAGGCCATAAGCTGGGAGAGTTTTCCCCCACCCGCACCTTCCGCAAGCACGGCGCGGCCGGCAAGGAAGTGGACAAAAAGGGCGGCAAGAAGACCGAAACTACCACCGCTCCCGGCGCCCCCGGAGCGGCTCCGGCGGCAGCTCCGGCGGCAGCCCCGGCCAAAAAATAAATAAACATTATTGAGTATTATGGAAGCTTTAGCCAGACAAAAATTCGTCAGGGTCACCCCGCGCAAGATGCGGATAGTGGCCGACCTGGTGCGGGGAAAGAACTGCAACCAGGCCCTGTCCATCCTGCGCTTCGTGCCCCGGGCCGCCAGCCCCCTGATCCTGAAGGCCATCCAGTCGGCGGTAGCCTCGGCGGTGGAGCAGGCAGGCAAGGCCAAGTTCGATCCCGACACCCTCAGGGTCTCCGAGATCAGGGTGGATGAAGGCGCTACCTGGAAAAGAATGCGACCCCGGGCCCGGGGAAGGGCTGACCGCCGCTTGAAGCGGACCAGCCATTTGACGGTGCGGGTCTCGGACGGTCAACCAAAACAAGATACGGAGGAATAAGCCTTGGGTCAAAAGACAAATCCGATCGGGTTAAGGCTGGGGATCATCAAGACCTGGGATTCCCGCTGGTTCGCCAAAAAAGACTTTCCCGATCTTTTGGAAGAAGATCAGAAGATCCGCCAGTACATCCGGCAGAAGCTGGCCAACGCCGGCCTGGCCAAGATCGAAATAGAGCGCACTCCCAAAAGAGCCACCATCACCGTCCACACTTCGCGCCCCGGGATCGTGATCGGCCGCAAGGGAGCCGACATCGAAAAGCTCAAGGCCGAGGTCCAGCTGCTGACCGGACAGAAGGAAGTGCACCTGAACATCGCCGAGGTCAAGGTTCCCGAGATCAATTCGATGCTGGTGGCCGATTCCATCGCCCGCCAGCTGGAGCAGCGGATCTCCTTCCGCCGGGCCATGAAGAAGGCGGTACAGGGATCGTTAAGGATGGGAGCCCAGGGGATCAAGATCTCCTGCGGCGGCCGCCTGGGCGGGGCCGAGATCGCCCGGACCGAGACCTACCGCGAAGGCCGGGTCCCCCTGCACACCTTAAGGGCCGACATCGACTACGGCACCGCCACCTCCCACACCACTTTCGGATGCATCGGGATCAAGGTCTGGATCTTCAAGGGCGAGCAGCTGCCGCCCCGCCAGGCCGTCAGACAATAGTTCATAAACAGAGCAAACAGTTTCCACACCATCAAGTCTTTTTGATACTTTGGAGATAGCACACAAATGTTGATGCCAAAAAGGGTAAAACACCGCAAACAGCACCGGGGACGCATGACCGGGACGGCCAGCCGGGGACAGTACGTGGAATTCGGGGATCAGGGGCTGATGGCCACCGAATCCGCCTGGATCACCGACCGCCAGATAGAATCCGCCCGGGTGGCCCTGACCCGCTTCACCAAAAAGGGCGGCCGGGTCTGGATCAGGATCTTCCCCGACCATCCGTCCACCAAAAAACCGGCCGAGACCAGGATGGGAAAGGGCAAGGGTGCCCCGGACCACTGGGTGGCGGTGATCAAGCCGGGCCGGGTGATGTTCGAGATCGGCGGTATTCCCCCGGAATCAGCCAAGAAGGCCCTGGGCCTGGCTTCCCACAAACTTCCCATTAAAACCAAGATCGTTGAACGCGATCGCACCATAAAGGTAATATAAAATGGCCAAGGTAAAAGAACTTCGCCAAATGACCCGGGCCGAGGTGGAGCAGAAGCTCAAGGATGAGGGGCAGAACCTCTTCCATCTGACCATCCGCCATTCCACCCAGGGGCTGCCCAAGCCCACCGAGCTCAAGAAATCCCGCCGCCAGGTGGCCCGCCTCAAGACCGTGCTTCAGGAAGACAAGCTGGGCAAAACCAAGCTGGCTTCGGGCGCCAAGACCGCATAATATCCAGCAATTTTAGGAGTTTTATGACCGAGAGAAATTTACGCAAGGAACGGACCGGCAAGGTCACCAGCAACAAGATGACCAAGACCATTGTGGTGGCGGTGGAACGCAAGTTCAAGGACCCGTTTTACGGCAAAGTGGTGAAGCGGACCAGCAAACTGATGGCCCACGACGAGAAGAGCGAGGCCAAAGAGGGCGACACCGTCCGGATAGTGGAGACCAGGCCGCTCTCCAAGTGCAAGCGCTGGCGTTTGGACGGGGTCATCAGCAAAGCCAAGTAAGGTTCCCGGGGTCTTTAAAAGCAATCAATAAAATCAACAGGCAACAAGGTGGGTTGAAATGATACAGCAATACAGCAGACTGACCGTGGCCGACAATACCGGAGCCCGCAAATGCATGTGCATCCAGGTGATGGGCGGACACACCCGGCGCTACGGCAGCATCGGAGACATAATCAAGATCGCCATCAAGGACGTGCTCCCCGGCGGCAGCATCAAGAAGGGCGAAGTGGCCCGGGCGGTGGTGGTCCGCACCAGGAAGGAAGTGCGGCGCCGGGACGGCTCCTACATCCGGTTCGACGAGAATGCCGCGGTGATCATCGACGACAAGAACGAACCCAAGGGCACCCGCATCTTCGGGCCGGTGGGCCGCGAGCTCCGGGAGAAGCTGTTCCTTAAAATCGTATCTTTGGCCCCCGAGGTGATATAAGGAAATAATATGAAGATAAAGAAGAACGACACGGTAGTGGTGATAGCCGGAAAGGCCAAGGGCAAACGGGGCAAGGTGCTCAAACTCTTCCCCGAGAAGAGCCGGGCCATAGTGGAGGGCGTCCAGTTCATCAAGCGGCACACCAAACCCCGCAAACAGGGGCAGAAGGCAGGGATCCTGGAAAAGGAAGCTCCGGTGGCTATTTCCAACCTGATGGTGATCTGCGCCAAGTGCAACAAGGGCGTCCGGGTGGGAGCCCGGGTGCTTACCGACGGCAAACGTTCACGGGTCTGCAAGTCCTGCGGTGAGATGCTGGATAAAGCCTAATATCAAATCGTAAATCGTAAATCGTAAATCGAAAATCGAAAAATGGCGCGTTTAAAAGAAAAATACCAAAAGGAAGTCAAGCCGGCCCTGATCAAGAAATTCGGCTATAAGAGTCCGATGCAGGCTCCGGCCCTTTCCAAGATCGTGGTCAACATGGGCTTGGGCGAGGGCATTCTGGATCCCAAGATAGTGGAGGCTGCGGCCAAGGATCTGGGGACCATCACTGGGCAGAAGCCCTCCATCCGCAAATCCAAAAAATCCATCGCCAACTTCAAACTGCGGGCCGGCCTGCCCATCGGCGCCATGGTCACTTTGCGGGGAGAAACCATGTACGAGTTCTTTGACCGGATGGTCAATGTGGCCATGCCCCGGATCCGCGATTTCAAGGGGATGCCGGCCAAATCCTTTGACGGCCGGGGGAATTACACCATGGGCATCAAGGAGCAGATCATCTTTCCCGAGATCAACTACGACAAGATATCCAAGATTGTGGGCATGGACATCACCTTTGTGACCACCGCCAAAAGCGACGAAGAGGGCAAGGAACTGCTGAGCCTGATGGGAATGCCTTTCCAAAAATAAGCATCAAGTCCAATATTTTTTAACAAAAAGGATATTCAAGTTCTATGGCCAGAAAGGCGATGATTCAAAAGGCTGAACGGCCGAAGTTCAAAGTCCGGCACCACAGCCGGTGCCGCCGCTGCGGAAGGTCACGGGCGTTCTACCGGGACTTCGGCATCTGCCGGATTTGCCTGCGGGAAATGACACTTAGGGGCGAGATCCCCGGAATGGTCAAGGCCAGCTGGTAGGGATCAAAATTGGTCCTTAAGCCGTTACCAAGATTTACAAGAGCATTTTTAGGAGATAATACAAGATGTCGATGACCGATCCCATTGCCGATATGCTGACCAGGATCCGCAATGCCGGGAAAGCCAAGATGAAGAGGACGGATATACCGGCCTCCAAAATGAAGCTGGCGATCACCAAGATCCTTTTGCGGGAGCGCCTGATCGCCAATTTCAAGTACATCGCCGACGGCAAGCAGAACGTGATCCGCGCTTACCTGCGCTACGATGATGAGGGAAAGCATTTGATCAAGGGCCTGGTGCGCCGCAGTACTCCGGGCTTAAGAGTGTACGCCCCCAAGGACAAGCTGCCCCGGGTCCGCAGCGGAATGGGGCTGGCCATCATATCCACCTCCAAGGGCCTGATGACCGACCGGGAGGCCCGCAAGAACAAGCTGGGCGGCGAAGTGGTCTGCTACCTGTGGTAAGTAACCTACCTGGTTTCTAAATAAGTTTTATCTACATTGAGTTAAGGAGATATATAAAGTGTCGCGGATAGGCAGAAAGCCAATAGAGATCCCCCAGGGGGTAAAGACCGAGGTGTCCGGCCAGAAGGTAAAGGTGACCGGGCCCAAGGGAACCCTGGAGCTGGAGATCCATCCCAACATGAAGCTGGAGCTCAAGGACGGCGTCCTGACGGTGATCCGGCCCTCGGACGAGAAGTTCGACCGGTCCCTGCACGGACTGACCCGGGCCCTGGTGTTCAATGCGGTCACCGGGGTCAGCCAGGGTTTCACCAAGGTGCTCCAGATCTACGGCATCGGGTACAAGGCCATCAAGGAGCCCAAGGGCCTGACCCTGAACCTGGGATTTTCCCACCCCATCAACCTGGAGGCCCCCAAGGGCATCGAGTTCGACATCACCGATGAGCCGGGCCTGAAGGTACTGGACAAGACCTACCAGAGCAGCCTGGTGGTCAAAGGCATTGACAAGCAGCTGGTGGGCGAAGTGGCCGCCACCATCAGACGGTTCCGCCGGCCGGAGCCGTACCAGGGCAAGGGCATCCGCTACCAGGGCGAGCACATCCGGCGCAAGGCCGGCAAGACCGCGGCCGGAGCAGCCGGGTCCTGATAAAGGTCAAACCAATCCCGGGAAATATTTTCATAAAAGCAAAAATAGGTATTATTCAAATGGCAGACAAGGCAAAAGAAATAAGAGACGCCCGCCTCAGGCGGCATGTACGGATCCGGCGCAAGGTTCAGGGCACGCCCGAACGGCCCCGGCTCTGCGTCTTCCGCAGCAACAAGTTCATTTATGCCCAGGTGATAGACGACACCAAGCATGCGGTGCTGGCGGCCTCCGGCAAGATGGAGGGGCTGGAAAAAGGCAAGCTGGCCCAGAGCAAGCAGGTGGGCAAAAAGATCGCCCAGCTGGCTTTGGCCAAGGGCATCAAGCAGGTGGTGTTCGACCGGGGCGGATATATTTATCACGGCAGGATCAAGGCGCTGGCCGAGTCGGCCAGAGAAGCCGGGTTGCAATTCTAAAAAATATTTGGGAGATTAAGACCAGTGGCAAGGATCAACTTGAATGGTTTGGGCGAGCTCAAGGAGCAGGTGGTCCATATCAACCGGGTGGCCAAGGTGGTAAAGGGCGGCAAGCGCTTCGGTTTTACCGCGTTGGTGACGGTGGGTGACGGGAACGGTCATGTGGGGATCGGCAAGGGAAAGGCCCGCGAAGTTTCCGAGGCCATCCGCAAGGCCAATGAGGACGCCAAGAAAAGTCTTAAGAAATATTCGGTGGTCGACGGCAAGATCCCCTACATGGTGATGGGCAAATACGGCGCCAGCGAAGTGGTCTTAAGGCCGGCCGCCACCGGAACCGGCGTGATCGCCGGCAATGTGGTGCGCTCGGTGCTGGAGGTCTGCGGCGTCACCGACATCCTGACCAAGAGCCTGGGCTCCAACAATCCCCACAATCTTTTAAAGGCTACCATCGACGGGCTGTCCCAACTGCGCCAGCCGGCCGAGATCATGGAAGAGCGCAACCGGGGCAAGGCCGGAGCCGCCCCCGCTGCGGCCCCCGAGGCCAAACCGCAGGCGGCCGAAGAATCGAAGCCGGAAGCCCCGGCCGCAGAAACTACGGCCGCAGTCTGACCGCGCGGCAGTCTTAAGCCAACAGTCTTTCATCATACCGCATACCGCCATAAAGGAAAATTAACGTGCCCAAAAAAATATTACGAATAACTCAGGTGCACTCCACCATCGACCGGACCGAAGTCCAGTACCGGACCATCAAGGCTTTGGGTATCCGCAAGCTTTATCACACGGTGGAGAAGACCGACACTCCGCAGATCCGGGGGATGGTCAAAAAGGTGGAGCATTTGCTAAAAGTTGAGGAGATTCAAGAAGGAGGCAGCCGCAAATGAAACTGGATCAGATCAAGCCCAACAAGGGATCGGTCAAAAAAGCCAAGCGGAGAGGCTGCGGCACCGGGTCGGGCCACGGCGGCACTTCCACCAAGGGCCACAAGGGCCAGAAATCAAGGGCCGGTTCCGGGGCCAGGGTCCCCTCCTGGTTCGAGGGCGGCCAGATGCCGTTGCAACGCCGCCTGCCCAAGCGCGGCTTCACGGCTTTCGACAAGAAGACATTCCAGGTGGTCAACCTGACGGCGCTGGAGACCCAGGAAAAAGAGGTCACCCCCGAATCCATGTTCGCCCTGGGGTTAGTCCGGAAGAAGAACCAGCCGGTCAAGGTCCTGGGCAAGGGAGAACTCAAGAAAGCGCTGACGGTAAAGGCCCACGCCTTTTCGGCCTCGGCCCAGAAGTCCATCGAAGCCGCCGGGGGAAAGATCGAAGTGCTGAAAGCCCTCAGCAGCCACCGGACCGAATAAAAGACGGAACCATTCAGCCACTCTTCTATACATCAGGGTAAACTCCGGCACTAAGACACAAAAAATAACTATTCACAATTTGCAATTCACGGTTTAGTTTGGTGTCTTGGTGGCGCTGAATAGTTACAAAAAGACTTAATTTAAATTTGGATGCTGACGATGTGGGAGAAAATCCAGAATATATTCCGGATCCCTGAACTGAGGCGTAGGATACTCTTTACCCTGGGGATACTGGTCGTCTACCGGATCGGGGGGCATCTGCCTACCGCCGGCATAGACACCCAGGCCCTGGCTGAGTTCTTCCGGGCCCAGCGGGGCACCCTGTTCTCGATGTACGATCTGTTCGTGGGAGGCAACCTTTCCCGGGCCACCATCTTTGCCCTGGGGATCATGCCCTACATTTCGGCCTCCATTATCATGCAGCTTTTGGGTGCGGTGATCCCGTTCCTGGAAAAACTGCAGAAGGAAGGCGAGCAGGGCCGCAAGAAGATCACCCAGTACACCCGTTATGCCACAGTGATACTGGCCCTGTTCCAGTCCTACGGTATCGCCATTTTCCTTGAATCATTGGCCCCCAACGGTCTGGCGGTGGTGCCCAATCCCGGCTTCGGGTTCAGGATCCTGACCATGATCACCATGACCGCCGGCACCATCTTCGTGATGTGGCTGGGGGAAAAGATTACCGAGTTCGGCATAGGGAACGGCATCTCCATGATCATCTTCGTGGGTTGTCTGGACAGCATTCCCGGCGATCTGATCAGCACCTACACTTCGTTCCGGGGCGGCGAGCTTAACATTTTGGTGCTGGCTTTCATCGCCCTCCTTATGGTGGGGGTCACTGCCATCGTGGTTCTGATGACCCAGGGTTCCCGCAAGATCCCGGTGCAGTACGCCAAGAGGATAGTGGGCCGCAAGGTCTACGGCGGACAGAGCACCTACATCCCGCTGGGCTTCAACACCGCCGGGGTGATCCCGATCATCTTCGCCCAGAGCGTGCTGGCCTTTCCCATGACCATCGTCACCTACATCAAGGCCGACTGGGCTCAGGGGCTGGCCGGATTGTTCGCCACCGGTTCCTGGCTCTATAACCTGCTTTACGCCTTTCTGATCATAGCCTTCGCTTATTTTTACACCGCCATTGTCATCAATCCGGCCGATATGGCCGACAACATGAAAAAGTACGGCGGCTTCATCCCCGGGATCAGACCCGGCTCCAAGACCGCGGAATATATTGAGCGGATCCTGACCCACATCACCCTGCCCGGTGCGGTGTTCTATGCCGCCATCGCCATCCTGCCCACCTTCCTGATGAGCGCCTTTCACGTCCCATTCTATTTCGGCGGCACCACTCTGCTGATTATCGTGGGCGTGGCCCTGGACACCCTGCAGCAGATAGAGTCCCATTTGCTGATGCGCCATTACGAGGGCTTCATTAAAAAGGGCAAGATTTCGGGCCGGGCCGGGCGGATGTAATCACTTGAATAATCCGGCGAAAGTTGTGATGCTAATATGAGACTGGTCCTTTTAGGCGCCCCCGGTTCCGGCAAGGGAACCCAGGCCAAGCAGATCTGCCAGAAATTCGGACTGCCGCACATTTCCACCGGCGACATCTTACGGCGGGCGGTCAAGGACGGAACCCCGCTGGGGCGGGAAGCCAAGGGGTTCATGGACCGGGGAGAACTGGTGCCAGACCATCTGATCCTGGACCTGATCAAAGAGCGTTTCAAGTCACAGGACGCTCAAAAAGGATTTTTAGTGGACGGTTTTCCCCGGACCGTGGCTCAGGCCCAGGGTTTGGAGGATTCTCTTTTACAGCAGAAATTGAAGATAGACCTGGCTTGTTCTTTAAATGTGGAACGGGAGGAGCTGATAAAACGGCTGACCTCCAGAAGGATCTGCTCCGGCTGCGGGGCCATCTATAACCTGCTCTTTCAGTCCCCGGTAAAAGAAGGGATCTGCGACAAGTGCGGAGGCAAACTGGAGCAAAGGGTGGACGATCAGCGACAGACCGCGGAGAACCGGCTGGAAGTGTATCTGAAACAGACCCAGCCGTTATTGGAGTACTACAACTCCCGCAAACTGCTCAAGGAAATCGACGGCAATGCCGAGCCCGGCAAAGTATTTCAGGATATCATCGCCGTGCTGCAGGAATATAAATGATCGCCATCCGCCAGGCTTGGGAGATCGAGCGGATCAGGTCAGCCGGCCAGGTGATCGCCGGTCTTTGGAAGGTTCTTGGCCCCAAAGTCAGACCTGGTACGGCCACTTCCGAACTGGACAAACTGGCCTACGAATACATAATCGACAATAAGGCGGAGCCGGCCTTCAAAGGCTACCGGGGCTACCCCGCCACCCTCTGCATTTCCATCAACCACGAAGTGGTGCACGGCATACCGAGGCCGGAACGGATCCTGCGGGAGGGAGACCTGGTGGGAATAGACGTAGGAACCTCCAAGAACGGGTACATCGCCGATGCCGCCCGCAGCTATTATGTCGGCGGGGCCCCTTCTCCGGAGATCCTAAAACTCTTGGCTACAACCAAACAGGCCCTGGAATTGGGCATTCAAAGCGCTAAGGCAGGCTCCAAGGTCAGCGACATCTCCCGGGCCGTTCAGCAGGCGGCTGAGTCCGCCGGTTTTTCCGTGGTGCGCGACCTGTGCGGCCACGGGGTGGGCCAGAAACTGCATGAAGAGCCGGAGATACCGAACTACGTCAAATCCGGGTCCAGCCCGGCCCTGGCAGAGGGAATGGTGCTGGCCATAGAGCCGATGATCAACGCCGGGGGCCACCAGGTGAAGTTTCTGTCCGACGGCTGGACAGTGGTCACCGCCGATTCCAGCCTTTCCGCCCATTTCGAGGATACGGTGGTGGTCACCGCCGGCCAACCGCTGATAGTAACCCGGTAATATAAACTCCAACAATTAAGATCCGACAAAAAATGGCCAAACAAGAGGGGATACAGGTCGAAGGGACCGTGCTGGAAAACCTTCCCAATGCCACCTTCCGGGTGGAGCTTCCCAATGGTCATAAGATACTGGCCCACATTTCCGGCAAGATGCGGATGCACTTCATAAAGATACTGCCAGGAGACAAGGTGACCCTGGAGCTTTCCCCCTACGACCTGACCCGGGGCCGGATCATATACCGCTTCAAATAAAAATCCCAGATAATAAAAAACTTAAGGATATATTCCCATGAAAGTCAAGGCATCGGTCAAGGTGATCTGCGAGCACTGCAAGCTGATCAAGCGCAAGGGCGTGCTGCGGGTGGTCTGCAAGAACCCCCGCCACAAACAGCGCCAGGGTTAAACCCGTTCCCAAGCCAATCAATTACACAGTTATTTTTAAGAGAGGATAAAAAGTGGCCAGAATCGCTGGTGTGGATTTACCCCGGGAGAAAAGGGTGGAGATAGGCCTGACCTATATCTTCGGCCTGGGCCGGAGTTCGGCCAAAAAGATACTGATGTTGGCCAAGGTGGACCCCAACAAACGGGTCAAGGACCTGAGCGACGATGAGGTGGGCCGCCTGCGCAGCATCATTGAACAGGAGTTTAAGGTGGAGGGCAACAAACGGACCGAAATCAGCCTTTCTATCAAACGCCTGGTGGAGATCGGCAGTTACCGGGGGGTCAGACACCGCAAAGGTCTGCCGGTAAGGGGCCAGCGCACCAAGACCAACGCCCGCACCCGCAAGGGGCCGCGCAAGGGCGCTATCGTCAAGAAAAAAGCCCCCGGCAAGAAGTAGCCCAACCCCGGTTGCCGCATTAAAGCGGGCCGGTCAAAAGTAATGCTCCCGGCCTTAAAAAATAAGGCCGGCCAGAGATAAAAGATTTTACCGAAAAGAGGGAAAATGGCGGAAGAGAAAAAGCAGGTCAAGAAAAAAGAAAAGAAGATCGAATCTTCAGGCATCGCCCACATTCAGGCCACCTTCAACAACACCATCGTCACCATCACCGACAAGAGCGGCAACGTCATCTCCTGGGCCTCGTCGGGGAAGGCCGGATTCAAGGGCTCGCGCAAATCCACCCCCTTCGCCGCCCAGATGGCGGCCGAGAACTGCGCCAAGACCGCGGTCTCGCTGGGGATGCAGCGGGTGGAGGCCTGGGTCAAGGGCCCGGGCGGCGGACGGGAATCCGCCATCAGGTCGCTCCAGTCCTCGGGCCTGGCGGTGACCGTGATCCGCGACGTGACCCCGGTGCCCCACAACGGCTGCCGGGCCCCCAAGAAGCGCCGGGTCTAATTTCGAATCACAGCATACCG
The DNA here is from genome assembly GCA_016235665.1 of candidate division TA06 bacterium. NCBI lineage: Bacteria > candidate division TA06 bacterium. The sequence goes on from JACRJI010000006.1 coordinate 14,149, forward strand.
GGAACAGACATTCGGAAAGTAATTTTTTAGGAGGTTTTTAAATATAAATGGCAAGATATACCGCTGCCAGGTGTAAGCTGTGCCGCCGCGAGGGAGCCAAGTTGTTCCTGAAGGGCGAAAGATGCAACACCAAGAACTGTGCCTTTGACAAGAGACCCTATGCCCCGGGCGAACACGGTAAGGACCGGATGCGCAAGCCCACCGGTTACGCCATCCACCTGCGGGAAAAACAGAAGGTCCGCCGGATCTACGGCATCCTGGAACGCCAGTTCCGCAACTACTTCCAGAAGGCCTCCAGCATGAAGGGGGTCACCGGCGAGAACCTGCTGTCCCTGCTGGAACGCCGGCTGGACAACATCGTCTTCCGGATGGGGCTGGCCCCATCCCGTTCGGCCGCCCGCCAGCTGGTCAATCACGGGCATTTCCTGATCAACGACAAGGTCGTCAATATTCCATCCATCCTGCTGCGCCCAGGCGACACCATCCAGGTCAAAACCAAGAGCAAGGACAATGTGATCATTGCCGGCGCCCTGGAAGCGACCAAAGGGCGGACCCCCGTGCCCTGGCTGGAGCTCAACAAGGAGAAACTCTCGGGCAAGCTGGTCAACATCCCCACCAGGGACAGCATCGGGATGCAGATCAACGAACAGCTGATCGTGGAGTTGTACTCCAAGTAATGCCGAAAGGATCCTATTTAAAAAGCCGTTATTAACATAATACAGCTTTCTTTGACAAGGCTTTAAAAGGGTCCTCATTCGGGAAGCCTCGCTCGGTTCAAGCGGTTTGGGCCGGGTTCAATTTCAAAACTTTTGGAGGCAATTATGAGATGGAATACCCTGCAGATGCCCAAGAGCATCGTGATAGACGAAGCAACTTATGGACCCAATTACGGTAAATTCATCGCCGAGCCCCTGGAACGGGGTTACGGCCTGACCTTAGGCAACGCCCTGCGCCGGGTGCTGCTGTCATCCATCCCCGGGGCGGCCATCATGGCGGTAAAGATAGAAGGCGTGCTCCACGAGTTCTCAACCATCCCGGGCGTGGTGGAAGACGTCACCGAGATAATCCTGAACATCAAGAAGATAAAGCTCCGCCTCCATTCCGAACATCCCAAGGTCCTGTATCTCAAGGCTTCGGGCAAGGGCGAGGTCAAGGCCTCCCAGATCGAATCCGACGCCGAGGTGGAGATCCTGAACCCCGAACAGCACATCGCCACCCTTTCCGAGGACGGGGTGTTCAAGCTGGAACTGACCGTGGATCACGGCCGGGGCTACGTGCCGGCCGAGGTCTTCCGCAAATCGTTCAACACCATCGGGCTGATCCCGGTGGACGCCATCTTCTCGCCGGTCTCCCGGGTCAACTTTCTGGTGGAGAACTGCCGGGTGGGCGAGCGCACCGACTATGACCGCCTGATCCTGGAGGTCCACACCAACGGTTCGGTCAAGCCCGACGTGGCGGTGTCCCAGGCCGCCAAGCTGCTGCGCGACCACCTGACCCTGTTCCGCTCCTTCGGGGAAGACGGCGAAGAGGGCAAGGTCGAGGGCCTGGACGACGACATGGTGAAGATGCGCGACATGCTGATGAAGCCGGTGGAAGAGCTGGAGCTCTCGGTGCGGTCGGCCAACTGCCTTAGGGCCAACAACATCTTCACTCTGGGCGATCTGGTGCAGAAGACCGAAAGCGAAATGCTTAAATACCGGAATTTCGGCCGCAAGTCGCTGGCCGAGCTCTCGGTGATCTTAAAGAACATGAACCTGACCTTCGGGATGAAGGTGGACCAGTACACCGACGCCAAGAAGAAAAAAGCTTAAGCTTTTTCCGGGGATAGACAGGATTAACATGATTTCACCGGGCTTATTTAAAAAGAATCCTGTAAATCCTGTCAAAAGAGAAGAATATGGCCTGAGCAATTTCCTGGGCAGACAGGATTAACATGATTTCACCGGGTTTATTTAAAAAGAATCCTGTAAATCCTGTCAAAAATCGTCAGATAAAATTAAATTTTTGAGATAGGGTAAACATACATGCGACACCGCAAAGACACCTTAAAACTGAGCCGCAGCCATTCCCACCGCCGGGCCCTGATGTCCAACATGGTGACCTCGCTTTTCAAGCACGAGAAGATACAGACCACCTTTCCCAAGGCCCAGGCGGCCAAGCGGGTGGCCGAGCACCTGATTTCCGTCTCCAAGCAGAACGACCTGGCCGCCATCCGCCAGGTGGGCCGGGTGGTCAAGGACAAGGATGTGCTAAAGAAGCTGTTCCAGGTGATCATGCCCCGGATGAAGGACAAGAAGTCCGGCTTCATCACCGTCACCAAGTTGTGGCTGCGCAAGGGCGATGCCGCCCTGCTGTGCCTGATGGAGCTCTACGGCGCCCCGGCCAAGGCCAAGCTGGTTGAAGGCGAGAAGAAGGAAAAGGAAAAGAAGGTACACAAGCCGGCCAAGAAACAGCCGGGCAAGAAGCCCGCCTCCGCCAAGGCTCCGGCGGACAAGGTCAAGACAGAAGGCAAGCCCAAAGAGGAGAAGAAATCCGCCTCCGCTAAAGTTACTGCGGACAAGGCCGAGAAAAAGCCCGCCAACACCAAGGCTTAGGCGGACAAGGCTGAAGTAAAGAAGTAAGCTTTTAGGATGAGTTTTTACAGCGCAAGGTTTAGAAATAAACCTTGCGCTATTTTGTTACATGTTGAAACAATTAAGTAAAAATAAATTTATACTGTCATAAAATAGTGCTTGACAAATATGTATCGGAAATGATATTATAACATCCTATTTTATTTTTATAATAAAATGCAAAAAATAATTACAATAAATTAGGAGAAGATCATGGACCACAATATGCGTCCAGTAAAATTATTAAGAAAAAATGACAGGCTTAGCAGGTTTATTGTTAATCTTACGACCATGATATTTTTGATATTGTTTTTAACGGGATCATCAACGGTATTTGCTAATGGTGAACTCGTTTATTCTGGGGTTGGAACCGTTCATTCTCTGGGTTGGGAGGACTTTGAAAACAGTCAATTCAAAAAGAAAGAGGAACCTGCAAAAGCAGCTACTTCGTTATTTGTGCCCGGCGCGCATACCGAAAAGAACCCCGGCATACGCGACTTAAACTACAGCGAAGGTTCGGAAGGTATAAACCCTCTTAACGGCGGTGTGTTTTTACACCAAAGCGATCTGGGATTGACCGGCAGGAACGGCGGCCTGCCGATGACTCGTTTTTACAGCAGCAAAAGAGTGTGGCGGCAGACAATTGCCAATGAGGTTTCATCGCGCCAGGCTGTTAATTATAACGAATATAATACGTATTATACCCATGTCCCGCCCAGCGGCATCATGGGTCAGGGCTGGGATTTTAACATGGGGCGGATGTATTTACCGATCAATGATTCTTTAGGCGCAGGCTGGCCACCAGCCAGGTACAAATATGAAGAGCCATCAGGCATATCGCATAGTCTTGATACGATTGGTAATACCTCCAACTATAGGTCTGCAGACGGCCAGTATTTGCGTTTAAACAATTACTCAACAAGCTGTACTTTAAGGATTTCCTCCGGCAGCGAAGTAACATTTGCCGACGGGCTTGATTATATGTATCTGCCCAATTGGATACAGGATGCGTTAGGTTATGGCAGTGTATTGCTGCCGGTAAAGGTAACCGACCGTAACGGCAACTACATTAATATAAGCTATAAAGGCGATCCCGTAGGGAATGAAGTAAGATATATACAGATAGACTCCATAGTCAGCAGCAACGGCTCAAAAATGTTTTGTTATGCCTCTTACAAAAAATATACTCCGGTAAACGATTCGGTGCTGTTGATGGACAGCATGAAAACTAGGGGTTATAACGGCGTCAATCAAACGGTAAAATATCATTATAAATTATACAAGACCACGTCCCAGCCTTTTGAATATTATGGCCAGGATTATGTGTTTGACGAGGAGCGCTGGTGCGCAGTGGCTTTAACGGACACCATACGGCGGTATTGTCTTAGCGCGGTGCTGTTTCCCAACGGCGATTCCGTAGCCTACGATTATAACCAGTATTTTGAACTTTCCAAGCAGACACTGCCGACCGGTGGAAGCAGTGAATACAGCTATGGCAATTATGGGTTCCCCTTATTGGACAACAATAACAATTACACCCGTTTTACCAGGGCGGCAGACACATTGAAGGCCAAGGAAAACGATGGTTCTCTGGTTTCCAAGATCACATTTACCAGAAATGTGGTGGCCGGATACTATTCCAACCCGACCGATGTCAGAATTACCGATTCGCAGGGCGGGGAGACCAGGACTTATTTCATGTACAGCCAAACTCCGTTCAAAAGCGGCGGTTATGGGAAAGTTGAAAAAGAAGTGCATTATGATTTTGCCGGGAATGTGATAGACAGCGTTAAATACACTACAATATCGGATGATCTTTATTTAGGGACGCCGCTGACCTACGGCCGCAATATGCGTCCGGACTCCATAGTAAGCTATATCGGCAGTAAAAAATACTGCACCCGGTACCGGCAGTACGATGGTTATGGCAATTTCCAGAGGATAGACAACCTGGGCGACATGGGCACCACCGCCGACAACAATTCAGTTTTCACCACTTATCTGCATAACAGCAAAACACAGTATAATTTTGACAATAAACACATACTCAATCTGCCTTGCAGTACCTATGTAAAACCGGACAGCGCTTCCACCGTGGTGCTGTCGAAGACCAAGTTCTTCTACGACGATACCACCAGGACCGACACTACCAGCTACAGTTCCTATCCGCCGGTCAACTGGCAAAGCCCGGGAATGATACGGGGCAACATTACCAGGGCCTGCCGCTGGAAGGCCGGGGCGCTGTACGACACCACCCAGATATTTTATGACAAGCTGGGCAATGTAATAAAGACCATAAACGCCAAGGGCGATTCATCCAAGGTATCCTATTCTGCTTTGGGAAGCTACTATCCCGATAAGTTCCAGTATGCCTGGCCCTGCAGCACCGTTAGTTATGTTGCCAACGGGGCAAACGTGCTGGCTTTAAGCAGCATAACAGATTACGACAGTTGTACCGGCCTTGTTTTATGGTCAGCAGGCGCCAACCGGGACACCACCCGTTTTGAGTACGATACATACGGACGTCCCATAAAGGCAGTCAAACCCGGGGAATGGGCCGGGAGCTGGGGCTCCACCTATCCTTCGGCCGTCACTCATTATTACGACAGCGGCTATCCCCGGTCAACCGTAGACTCGGTAAAGATAACCGGCACCAAGTATGCGGTCAGCAAGACCTTTTATAACGGGTTTGGCCGGGCCATACAAGCCCAAAAGACGGAGTTGAATGGTTATGCAACCATAGCAAATACGGCTTACGATTCATTGGGGCGGGTGCAAAAGGCATCCAATCCAATTGCCACAGTCACTACTTTCGGAACCTATGTAAGTACGGACTACTGGTCCAGCCAGCCCAAGGTACGGTATTATTACGACGCCATAGGCCGTCCGCTTAAGACCGTTTACCAGGACTCCACCCGCGATTCCGTGGCTTTTGGCGATAACTGGGTGAAGACCTGGGACGCCAAGGGCGACACCGCCATCGCCAAGGTGAACGGCCCCGGCATGGCCGATACCACCATCAATGGCCTGGGTTTGTTGACCATAGTCAAACACGACAAACTGGGCCGCGACAGCGTGATCATCGACGCCGCCGGCAAAAGCACCTATTGCTATTATGACACCTTAGGGCGCACCAAGGGCGCCAACGGAACTGACGCCTCGTCCAGCTATACCTATAAAGGCGCCGCCCTGGACTTTTTACTGGAATATGACGCGGTGGACAATATTACCTGCCGCAAGAACGCCAAGGGCGTGGTTAACTACACTTACGACGCACTTAAGCGGGTCACCAAGGTTGACTCGGCGGGGTCGGATAGAGTATTATATAAGTACGACAGCTATACCGACTGCAATTATTCCCCGTCCGATACTTTGTACGCCAAGGGCCGGATAACCAGGCTGATCACAGCGGGCATAGATACCACCTGGTTTGCCTACGACAAGGCCGGCCGGTTGGTCAAAAGAGTATATGCCTATGCCGGGATGAACGGCGGCCGCGATTCCATCCGTTATGCCTATAACTCGGCCGATGCCTGCACCGCCCTGACTTATCCGGATGGAACAGTCGCAAAGTACAGTTACAATACCCTGGGCCAGTTGATGTCGGTTAAGAGCGCTTCTTATTATTATGTGGACTCCACCTATTACAACGTTACCAACCTAGCCAAAAAGATACAATATTCCAATTACACCAGCGACAGCATGTTCTATGATAACCGCTTAAGGATCAACCGGTTGAAGACTACGAATTACGTTTGGGAAATCCCGGCGACCTATTCAAGAATGGACCTGAGCTACAGTTACTGGGAAGACGGCTACATCAAAAAGATACAGGACAATCTTAATTCGTCCTACACCCAGTATTACGACTCCAGCATCAGTTACGACGCCGCCGGACGGCTTACGGTTTGCAAGACGGGGTCAACAGTCATATCCTACACCTACGACAACGTGGGCAACCGGACCGCGGAGGTGATTGGCGGCACCAGCAGAGCGCTAACCTACACCTCGGGGACCAACAAGCTGGCCACCGCCAATATAAAGGGTACAACTTATTGGTATATACACGACAATGCCGGCAACGTAACAGGTAAGGAAGCCTCGGGCGGTTATTATTACTCTTATGATTATAATAACATGTTGTGCAAGATGAACCAGCTAGACGCCATGGACAGGACGGTCCGCACGGTCACCAATTACTACGGCATGGGCGGCAGCACCCGGGTGAAGAAGAAGGACAGCCAATTAGGCAGCCGCTATTACACCTACGAGGGGCTTAACCCGCTTTGCGAATACGATTCCACCGGCACGGTCAAAAAGAAATATGTTTACGCCTTTGGCGAGTGCATAGCCTATGAGGACAGCGTTAGCAATGTTTACTGGATGCACCACGACGCCATAGGCAGCGTTAAGGTAATTACCGATTGCAACGGCGACTCCGTTTCCACCTACAAGTATTACCCGTTTGGGGACTCGCTTTTAACCCGGGGCAGCGCCAAGAACGATATGCAGTTTACCGGCAAGCCGAATATTGCAGGCATAGAGGCCTACGATTTTAATGCCAGGTACTACGACCCGGAGATTGGCCGGTTTTACAGCATTGACCCGCTGTGGAACCCGGCGGTAAGCCCGTATGCGTATTGTAATAATAACCCGGTGAATTTTACGGACCCGACGGGGAAGAAGGCAGACCCTGTACAGCAAGAAAAAGCATTACAACAAGCTTTGCATGATTTATACTCTGGACATGTTAGTTCTTTTACACTCGTTGATGGCGATATACGAATTACTTATGCTCTGATGTGGGTAGAGGATCACACCCGACCAATTTGTGGTGCTGATGGTGAAGGATTTAGCGGGTACTATGTCCAGAATCGTTTATTTACGGAACTGATGAATGCTGTAAAAGGAGGGAATGGCGGCGGAAATACCAATTCCGGGCCTACCCCGCCTAAAACGACGCCAGGGTCAGAGCTGGGTGCAACTACTGGTGGGAGCGGAAGAAGTGGGGCTACTGATCCTACCGGGAATGGCGGGGTCCCGACATCGCAGGGGAGAGATTTACCTTCACAAATAGCAAATGCGTGGAAAAATCTTAATACAAGTGTAATTGATGGAATAAACAGAATGTTAAACTCTTATCCTGGTCAGGTTGGTACTACAGCATTACCAACTGCTTATTGCGGTAGTTTCCCAGTAGCAGAGGGGTTAGGTGCCGGTATAGTTGCACCACAAACCGTAAAAGCTGCAATGTATGAGGAATTTCATAGATCAATGTTAGACTCTCTTGATGCGGCTATTCAAAGGGGTGGTGGATTCGGTGATAATTGTCCTACCGATAACAGTGATTCAACTGTATTTGATGATTATGGGAAGCGCCATCCATAATAATTAAGACAACTGTTATATGAAAAAATATTTATTACGCATATTCATATTATTATTATTATTTGTACAAATTGCATCTGCAACGACAAGAGACACCTTATCTGCGCAAATAAATGGAACAATAAAATGGATTACACACAAAAAAAGCAATTATGCTGTTGCAAGATCAATACTTTTGGACGTCAAAAAGCAACTGCCAGATACTGCTTTTGGAGGTAAATGCTTTTATGCATTGTGTTTGGCTTACAGAGGTATGTGTAATCATGAAGCAACTTATTATTATGCCACCAAGGCTTTAAACAATGCAAAAACATGGGGCGATTCTGCTTTAGCTTTCGCAATCCAGGGGGAGGCGCTTTATAATATTGGTATTTATGAAAGGGCCGGGTTATCTTTGGGAAATGCAAGAGTATTAGCCTTGACAAATGATGAAAAATATTTTAAACTCTTTCAATATCTTGACAGTGTGAGAATCGGTGGTGAGGAAGCCCGTGACGATGAAAAAACCAAGCCATATTTGCAAAAATTATTTTTTATAATTAAAAGAGCTATATTTTACATCGGAGATCGTTACACCTGGGCGTACACAATATTTAATGGTAATAATTGGTATTTCCTAATTAATTCAATGTTTCTTACGGCATGTTATTTACTGTTTATTAAAGTAAAATATAAAGCCAATATATTATTAAATTATGCGTACAACTATTATTTACTGTATTTTAGTATTTTACTCCTGTGGAATGTCATTATAACCAATTATTTAATTTATAATGGGCGCATTGACTATTTTACAAATTGGAATGATGAAATGCCAATGCTAAGCCTATGCTTTTCCCAGTTAATCTTTGCCTTGGCGTATGTTGTTTTTGATTATACTAAAAAATGGAAAATTGCTAAAGAAATAATCCAGTGCATAAAAGACATACCTTTGGTTAAACAGATAAAATGGGCAGTAATTGGCATAGTAATCATGGTGACAATCCGTATTGTATTGGCTGTAGTAAAATTGTATCCAATTGTATTGAGCAGTTTGTTTATAAAACCCGGTTTGTTCAATACCCGTTATTTTATTATTTATGTAATTGCGATAACAATTGCAGCTCCTATATTTGAAGAAGTGTTCATGAGGTGGCTCGTCTATCGCTCGGTGAGGAAAGTTACTAATTTATGGGTTGGTTTATTGGCAACAACAATAATAGGTTTACTTTTGCACGGGCAAACTTATAGTAACATCAGTGTGTTTTATTTAATAAACCTTATATTGATATCTACAGTATCGTCGATATTGGTAGAAAAAACAGGTTCAATATTGCCGTCAATTATTGTTCATATGTTTAACAATGTAATTTCATTCATATAACAATAATTGTTATGGGTTATGGTAAAGAGGCTTCACTTAACCAGAAAGAGGGCGGAAGGAAATTAATCCTTGCGCCTTTTTTGTTTTTATTGTATTATTCAATCAATGAGAATAAAGACATTCCTTCTTATACTATCAGCAGTAGCCTGCTTTCCCCCCCTCAAATTACACGCCCAGGTCAAAGGCATGTGGGTGGTGCGCTATTCCCTGACCAGCCCGACCAGCGTCAGGAAGATCGTCCGCTCGGCCCGGCAGGCCGGCATCACCGATCTGTTTGTCCAGTTCTTCGCCAAGGGCGAGGCCTATTACTATTCCCAAAACCTGCCCACCGCCGCTTGCGTCTCCAAGGACTTCGACCCCCTGGCCCTGATGCTGAAAGAATGCAAGGCCGGCGGCATCAAGATGCACGCCTGGATCAACGTCTACTTCATCTGGTCATCCGAGGCGGATCCCAGGGACCGGAGGCATGTCTATTACAAGGGCAAGGGGTGGTTCGCCGCCGATTCCGAGGGCCGTTCGTTAAAGGACTACAGCCAGAAAGAGCTGGACCGGAAAGGACTGGAAGGGGTCTATCTTTCAGCGGCCAGCCCCGAGGTCAAGCAATATCTTCGGGAACTGGTGCGGGAGATCCTCTTCAAATACGACGTGGACGGCATCCACCTGGACTACGTGCGCTACGGCAACCTCAACTATTCCTACGACCTTTCCAGCCGCAATGCCTTTTACAGCCAGTACAAGGTGGACCCCATGGCCTTTTTCACCGGGGACCCCGGCCTAAAGCCTTATTGGGATACCTGGTATCTGTGGAGGATGTACAACATCTCGGACCTGGTCTCCCAGCTGAAGATGGACATCGTAAAATTCAATCCCTGGGTCAAGCTCTCGGCTGCGGTCAAGCCCGATCCCGACGAGGCCCGGGCCGGTTTCGGCCAGGACTGGCCCAACTGGCTGCTGAACCGCTGGGTGGATTTCGTGGTGCTGATGGATTACTCCAAGGACACTCCCACCGTCCTGCGGCTGGCCCAGAAATCGGTGCGCTACAAGGGGGCGGGACAGGTCTACGTGGGGCTGGGAGCCTGGCGCGACAGCATGGAGGGTATCATGGAGAAGACCCGGGAACTGCGGCGGGCGGGCATCAACGACATCGTGCTGTTCTCCTACGACGGCCTGGCCCAGCGGGGGATAAGTTTTGAGGAACTTAAAGCCAGGGGGTTTTAACAGTAAACTGTGAATAGGGAAACGTGAATTGTAGAGAGGAATAGTTTGATGAATAAACAGAAAGCACTTAAATGGCTGAACCTGGCGCTGTTTGCGCTGTTCGCAGTCCAGGCGGTGACCGGGGTGCTGGCCTTTACCGGGCTGCTGGAGAACGCCGAGGTGGCCGGGGAGATACATGAATATGCCGGACTGGCCATGGTCCTGGTTGTCCTGGCGCACCTGTGGCTGAACTGGGGCTGGGTGAAACTTAACTTCCTTGCCAGAAAAAAATAGGAAATGGGAAATTGGAAACTGGAACTTTGTCCGTTGGACTTTGTTTGGGGCACCCTTTTGCAGCTAATTCCGGTAAAACCAAAAATCAGGGAGCAGTATGAGCCAGATACGACGCCTGTTTGAAGAGGATCTTGACCGCTATGTCAACATCGTGGCCGAGGCCTATCCCGGGTTCAAGATCGTCACGCCCGAGGACAAGCAAAAACTCAAGGAACGTTTGGTAAAACACCAGGAGGATGATCCCGGAGTCAGTTTCTGGGGCCTTTTCCGCGAAGAGAAAATGCTGGGCGGGATGCGGCTGCACGACCTGAACCTGCAAATGTACGAGACCCAGATCAAAGCCGGCGGGGTGGGGATGGTGGCGGTGGACCTGCTTCACAAAAAGGAAAAGATCTGCCGGGAGATGATCGCCTATTTTCTGGAACACTACCGCCAGAAAGGTTACAACCTGGCCACCCTGTATCCCTTCCGTCCGGACTTTTACAAGAAGATGGGTTTTGGCTTCGGTACCCGGGCCTTTCAGTTCAGGACCAGGCCCGATCAGCTGCCCAAGGGAAGCGCCAAGAGCCATGTCAAACGGCTGGAGACCGGAGATCTCAAGGAATATCTGGCCTGCGCCCGGCAGTTCGGCCGGGAGCATCACGGAATGATGGAGAAGACCCAGGCCGAGGCCGAGGGCCTGCTGAAAAGCCCGGATTCCAAGGTTTATGGATATAAGAAGGCCGACCAGGTATTGGGGTATGTGACCTTCTCCTTTAAGCCGGCCGACGCCAATTTCCTGCAGACCGAGATGGTGGTGCGGGAATTAGTTTATCAGGATCCGGAGGTCCTCATGGAACTGATGACCTTCCTGCACAGCCAGGCCGACCAGATTAAGCAGGTGGTCTTCATCACCCAGGATGAGCACTTGAACTGGCTGTTCGGTGACATCCGGGACGGCTCTGAGAACCTGATCCCGCCGCTGTTCCAGCAGACCGCCGCCGAGGGTTACGGGATGATGTACCGGTCGCTCAATACCAGAAGGCTGTTTGAGGAGATGAAAGGGCATAATTTCGGCGAACAGAACTGCAAATTGAAACTTAACATCGCCGACAGTTTCCTGCCGGCCAATGCCGGGGCGCTGGTGGCCCAGGTGGAGTTTGGCGCCCTGACCATATCAGACGAACAGGAATACGACGCGGAGATCTGGCTTGATGTTTCCGAGTTCTCCTCCCTGCTGATGGGAGCGGTGGATTACAAAACGCTTCACCGCCTGGGCCTGTCCCGGATCTCCGATCCGGCCTATTTGAACACGGTAGACCGGATTTTCCGGGCCCAAAACAAGCCCATCTGCTACACCTATTTTTAGCAGGTAATCCTCCTTCGCAGAATACTTCACCGCCGGATACTGGGCCCTAGGGCAAGCCCGGGATAAACATAGTCGAAGTATGGCGGGACTTTGTTTTATGCTTGAATGCAGGGTTGGATTGTGATAAAATAAAATTCTGCAATCAGCAAAACCAGGCATAATTTACGGGCCTTTTCAATACAACCAAAGGATCTATTTTGCAATTAGGAATCATCGGCCTGCCCCAGTCGGGCAAGACAACGATCTTCAACGCCCTGACCAAGTCCTGCATTAAAGTAGGTGAATACTCCACCGGCTGCGACGTCCACATGGGCGTGGTCAAGGTACCGGACCCCCGGCTGGACAAGCTGACCGCCATGTTCAACCCCAAGAAGAAGGTCCCGGCCACCATCACCTATGTGGACATCGGCGGCATGGCCAAGGGGGTCTCGGATTCCGGGGGACTGGGCACCGAGTTCCTGACCCAGATGCACAAGGTGGATGCCATGATCCTGGTTTTACGCGGCTTCGCCGACGCCTCCGGCGCCCCATCCCCGGTGGACGATTACCAGACCATTGCCACCGAGCTGCTGCTGTCCGACCTGTCCATGGTGGAGCGGCGGATCGAGCGGGTCAAAATAGACATTAAAAAAGTAAAACGGCCGGAGCTGGACAAGGAACTGGCGATCCTGGATAAATGCCGGGTCCACCTGGAGGCCGAAAAGCCGCTGCACATGCTGGACCTTTTCCCGGAAGAATCCAAGGCCCTCCGCAGTTTTCAGCTGTTGACCGAGAAGCCGCTGCTGCCGGTGCTGAATTACGGGGAAGGCGTGGATTACTCTGCCCTGCAAAGCGCCTTGTCCTCGGCCAGCGGCCAGGAGGCCACCGCCCTATGCGGAGCCATCGAGATGGACATCGCCCAGATGTCGGACGAGGAGGCCAAAGAATTCCTGGCCGAGATGAAGATCGCCGAGCCGGCCCTGAACAAGATGATCCGAACCTCGTACCGGCTGCTGGGCCAGATATCCTTTTTCACCGTGGGCGAGGACGAGTGCCGGGCCTGGACCATTCCTTTAAACACCAAGGCCCCCCAGGCGGCCGGGGCCATCCACTCCGACCTGGAGCGGGGATTCATCCGGGCCGAGACGGTCTCCTACGACCACCTGACCGAAGTAGGCACCTACGCCGCCGCCAGGGAAAAGGGCTATGTCAGGCAGGAGGGCAAGGAGTACATAGTCAAGGACGGGGACGTGATCAACATCAAGTTCAATGTCTGATCCTTCGATAGGCCAGGCACGGCGCCAACCTTAGGATGACATGTAAAACCATGAAGACAGGCTTCGTACAATTCAACCCGGCTTTCGGCCAGGTCAGCAAGAACCTCCAGACCATTCACCGGCTGGTCTCTTCCGTCAAGGCCGACCTGCTGGTGCTGCCGGAGCTGTGCCTGTCCGGTTATAACTTTGCCTCCAAGGACGAGGTCCGGCAGTTATCGGAAACCTCCGAAGGGCCTTCCATCAAAGCCCTTAAACTGCTGTCAAAGAAAACGGGGACCATCCTGGTGGCGGGATTCGCCGAGCAGGCCGGGAACAAAGTATACAATTCGTCCATTCTGATTCGTCCTTCGGGCAAGACCGATATCTATCGCAAGACACATCTCTTCTGGAATGAGAAAAAGTGGTTCATCCCTGGCGATACCGGTTTCAAGGTCTTCCGGGCCGGACAGGTGAAGATCGGGATGATGATCTGCTACGACTGGTTCTTTCCCGAGGCCGCCCGCAGTATGGCTCTTAATGGCGCCCAGATCATCTGCCACCCGGCCAACCTGGTCCTGCCTTATTGCCCAAGATCCATGCCGGTGCGGGCGCTGGAGAACAAGGTGTTCACCATCACCGCCAACCGGACGGGCCGGGAAAAGCGGGGACGGCACGACCTGCGCTTCATCGGGCAGAGCATAATGGCCAGCCCGGATCAGAGCATCCTGGCCAAGGCTCCCGGGAAAAACGAGGCCGTGAGGGTGGTTGACATCGACCCCAAAGTAGCGGATAATAAGAGGGTGACGCCGCTAAACCACCTGTTCCGCGATAGATGCCCGAAATATTATGTTTGAAAGGTTTGCCACCGCCTTTGGCGGGGTGCCGCCACAGGCGGCAAAATGTTGGAAATGCTATAACGGCTAAGATTTTCTTACTCAAAACTCTGTATTTTTGTGCATCTGTGGCAAAAAAGATATCTGACATAGGCGAGTTCGGCCTGATAGAACGGATCAAAAAAACGACTGGAAAAATTTCCAAGAACAGCAGGGTCCTGTTGGGAATAGGCGATGATGCCGCTCTTTTCAAGCTGACCCCGGGCAAAATATGCGCCGCCACAACGGATACCATGGTGGAGGGTATACATTTCGATCTTCGCTACGCATCGTTCTTTGACCTGGGATACAAGGCCATGGCCTCCAACCTTTCCGACATCTCGGCCATGGGGGGGAACCCTTCGTTGGCTTTGGTAACATTGACGCTTCCTTCAAAAACCAGCGTCAAGCAAATAGACCAACTTTATGCCGGAATGCAAGCGCTGGCAAAAAAACACGGGGTTGTTGTCGCCGGGGGCGACATCGTCAAAAGCCGGGAGCTCTCCGTAACCCTGACACTGCTTGGTGAGTGCGATCCCAAAAATACCGGACTGCGCTCCGGAGCCAGGTCCGGGGATGCAGTGCTGGTGACGGGCGATCTGGGGGGGAGCCAGGCGGGCTTTGAACTGCTGAATGCAAAATGCAGAATACAACCCTTCGATGTCGCTCAGGGCAAGAATCTAAAATTGGTTAGAAAGCACCTGCGGCCGGAACCCAGGGTAGCAGAAGCCAAGTTACTGGTTTCCCGGTTCAAACTGCACGGGATGATTGATATTTCGGACGGACTTGCCTCGGAACTGCATCACCTGTCCAAAGCCAGCAAGACCGGCATCATCATGGACCAGGGGGCCCTGCCGGTGGCAGAGCAGGCGATAATCATCGGGAAGATGCTGGGCCGCGATCCCCTAAGATACTGCCTTTACGGCGGGGAGGAGTATGAGCTGCTTTTCACCCTGCCGCCCCGGGAAGCCATAAAAGCCAAAGCCCAGATCCAAAAGCTGGGAACGGCCTGCACCATCATCGGGCGGGTGGTCAAAGGCGGTCAGGTCAGCATCATCGCCCAAAACGGCAAAAGAGAAAAATTAACAAACCAGGGTTATACCCATTTTTAACTCCAAAAAGCGGGAGACAAAAATGACCTTAAAGCAGATCTTCGCCATGGCTAAAAAGAACAAGGTGGAATTTGTCGCGGTAAAATTCGTGGACCTGCTGGGGAAATGGCACCAGATAACGGTTCCCTCTCACGAGCTTAAGCCGGAGCTTTTTGAGCGCGGCCGGGGCATAGGATTTGACGGCTCCAGCGTGGCCGGGTTTACCCAGGTCAAGGCCGGGGACATGATAGTGATCCCGGCCCCGGATACCGTCTTCATGGATCCTTTTGCCAAGCTGCCCACCCTGTCTTTCCTGGGCGAGGTGATAGACGTGGCCACCGGCGAGAAGTTCGACCGCAATCCCCGCTTTATCGCCGAGAAGGCCGAGCAGTACCTGGCCAAGACCGGCTACGCCCCCCAGAGCTTCTGGGGCCCGGAGTTCGAGTTCTACCTGTTTGATTCTGCTCGTTATCAGAACGATGCCCAGCACAGTTTTTTTGAGGTCGACGCCCGCGAGGCCCACTGGAACAGCGGCAAGGACGAAAACCCCAATTTGGGGAACAAGATCGCCCACAAGGGCGGCTATCATGCCGCACCGCCCCACGACCGGTTCTTCGATTTCCGTTCCTCTCTCTGCAAAACCATGGAACAGTGCGGGATACCGGTGAAATACCACCACCACGAGGTGGGCGGGGCCGGGCAGATGGAGATCGAGGTAATGTTCGACACCCTGACCAAGATGGCCGACCGGGCCATGCTGGTCAAATACATAGTCCGCAACGCCTGCTTCCAGGCCGGGCTGACCTGCACCTTCATGCCCAAGCCGCTGTTCGGAGAGCCCGGCAGCGGGATGCACGTCCACCAGTACCTGGCCAAGGACGGCAGTTCACTGTTCTATAAAAAGGGCGGGCTGGTGAACATGTCCGACCTGGCCCTGCATTATCTGGGCGGCCTGCTGAAGCACGCCCCGGCCCTGCTGGCCTTCACCAATCCCTCCACCAACTCCTACCGCCGGCTGGTGCCGGGCTACGAGGCCCCGGTCAGGTCGTCCTACTCGGTGGGCAACCGCACCGCGGCGGTCCGGATCCCCGGCTACCTGACCGATCCCAAGACCATGCGCTACGAGTTCCGCCCGCCCGACGCCACCTGTAACCCCTACCTGGCCTTTGCCGCCATGCTGATGGCCGGGATCGACGGTATCAAGAACAAAATAGACCCGGGCCAGCCGCTGAACAAGGACCTGTTCAGCCTTTCCAAGGCCGACCTGGAGAAGATCCCCACCCTGCCTGCCTCGCTGCCCGAGGCGCTGGAAGCCTTGCGCCGCGACCACCAGTTCCTGCTGCAAGGTGGAGTGTTCAATAAGGACCTGATAGAAGTCTGGACCCAGCTGAAGAGCAAAGAATCCGAGGTCCTGGCCCTAAGGCCCCATCCCTATGAATACGAGCTATACTACGACTGCTGATCTCATAAAACAAAAAGATCAAAACGGAAAAGGAGCCAAGATGAAAAAACTTATTGCGTTTGCGGCCGTTTTTGCCCTGTTGCTGGTCACGGCGGCAAACATAGCCGCCAGCCAGCGGGTGGTAGTGGCTGAGGATTTCACCGGCACCTGGTGTCCCTGGTGCCCCAGCGCCGCCCGGGGGCTTGACCAATTGCATGAAGAAACCGGAGATTCGCTGATTGTATTGGCATATCATGCCGGAGATCCTTATTCTACTGTCGAGTTGGACAGCAGGATTGCATATTACAGCGATCTGGTTCCCGGTTATCCGACAGTGATATTCGATGGTATTGACACCATTGTCGGGGGCAATACTACGACCATGTATGAATATTACCGGCCTTTATTTGACGGTCATAAGGCTGTCACCAGCCCGTTAGAGATAAACCTGGGCCTGTTAAGCCACGACCTTTTGGCGCGGACCGGAACCATGGAGGTGAAAGTAAAAAACACCGGGGCCTTCCCTGATTCGGGCACCCTGCATTTCATCGTGCATGAGAGGAACATCCCCGAGGTCTGGCAGGGCGGCTTGACGGAGGTGGATTTCGTGGCCCGGGATATGATCCCGGACCAGAATGGCGAAGCCTTTTCCTTGGCGGCTGGGGATAGCCTGGTGACCACCCGTGATTTCACCATTGCCCCGGATTGGGCCTTCGGCAACTGCCAGTTCGTGGCTTTTGTCCAGCGGGCTAACAGGCAGATAGTGCAGGGCTCCCAGCTTTATGGTCCGAGCCTTTCGCAGATAAGCGACAGTCTGGTGGAAGTGGGGAACGGCAACGGCTTCAATGAACCGGGCGAATCCTTAAATCTTTTTGTGCGAGTGAGCAACCGTTATTCCCCGACCACTGCCGCTGTAGTGGCTGCTTCGACCCCGGACACATTTGTTACCATCACCAATGGGTTGTGGGACATCGGGACAATGGCGGCCGGCGATACTTCCGACAATTATTCCACCCCGTTTTCCATCAATGTTAAATCTTCGGCCACCATGCCCGATGGACATCCCGTCACAGTGTATATATACAAGAAGATATACAGCTCGCTATATCAGGATACCATCATCAGTGATTTCGATTCGGTTAGTTTTGTGGTGGGTTCTCCGGCCGCGATATATTCCGAAAATTTTGAAGACGGACTGGCTGATTGGAAGGTAGGCTATACTGCTTACACTACCGGGACAAACTGGGATACCACCCAGAGTGATTACCACAGTGCCAACAGCTGCATAGTCAACTCCGAGTTCGGTGATTATGCCAACAAGCAGAACCGGTGGATCCGAATGCTGAACTACATAGATCTGACAAGTTATTCGGCGGCAAAATTATCATGGTACGAAAAATATGATATAGTTGCAGGGGACAAATGCCAGCCGGAAGTATCCACCGACAGTGCCGGAAGCACTTGGAGCACTCTGTCGGCATTTTATAGCGGGAGTGTCGGTTCCTGGCAGAAAAGAACAGTGGACATAACAGGTTACTGCAATAACAAAAAATATTTCCGGGTCGGTTATCGCCTTTTGACCGATACCATAAATGTGGCCAAGGGTTGGTATGTCGACGACATGACCATAGAAGGGTACTTGAAGACCGGGGTTGAGGGAAATCCCTTGGAAACAAACCTATCTGGTCCGGATTTGGTACTTTATAACTGCGTTCCCAACCCCAGCCGGGGAAACCTGAGCCTTAGCTACCAGATACCGGCCAGGGGAAGGATTGAACTCGGCATTTACGACATAACCGGTAGGCTGGTCAAAACGCTGATTAGTCAGACCCAGCCGGCAGGAAAATATCAGGTGAGCTGGGACGGCCGTAACGAGAAAGGGCAAAAAGCTGCCAACGGTGTTTATTTTTACAGCCTTAAAGCCGGGGACAGGACAGCCACCAAAAAGCTGGTGCTGATCAAATAAGAACTTATTTAGTGAAACCTCAAACCCACAACAGGAGCGTGATGGATAATTTATATGCCGTAGTTCTGGCCGGCGGGCGGGGGGAACGGTTTTGGCCCAAAAGCCGCAGCAACATGCCAAAGCAGCTTTTGACCCTGACAGGCCAAAGTTCAATGCTGGGCGAGACCCTGAAACGGGTGGGATCGCTGGCCCCGGTGGGGAGGCAGTGGGTGGTCACCGGCGAGGATCTAGTGAAATCCATAGAAAAGATAGGAATCGTTGGACCCCGGCTGATCGGGGAGCCGGCCGGAAAGAACACCGCTCCGGCCATCGCGGTGGCCGCGGCCGAGATCTCCCGGGAAAACGCCGAGGCTGTGATGATGGTTCTTCCGTCAGATCATTTCATCAACGACATTCCCAGGTTCCAGCAGGCTTTGGAGCAGGGCGTGGCGCTGGCCCGGCGGGGATATCTGGTGACCATCGGCATTAATCCGGACCGTCCCGAGACCGGCTATGGTTACATCGAACGGGGCGAGATGTTGCCCGATTGCAGTATTCCTTGCTTTGTAGTCAAGAGTTTCAGGGAAAAGCCGGACCAGGTCACCGCTCAAAAGTTCGTCAAAAGCGGTTACTTTTACTGGAACGGAGGGATCTTCGTCTGGAAGGCCAAGACCATTCTGGAGCAGATCGAAAAGCATCTGCCGGAACTATCCAAAAAACTGAACGCCTGGCAGAAGCTTGG
The DNA here is from genome assembly GCA_016235665.1 of candidate division TA06 bacterium. Lineage (NCBI taxonomy): Bacteria > candidate division TA06 bacterium. Next base: position 33,677 of record JACRJI010000006.1, read on the forward strand.
TGGTTTAAGCGCCGGTCAGGAAAAATTCGCAGAGTTCTACCGCGAAGTGGAAAAGATATCAATCGACTATGGAGTGATGGAGAAGGCGGAGAGAGTGGCGGTGATAAAGGGAGATTTCGGCTGGGACGATCTGGGGTCCTGGGAGGCAGTGGAGCGTTTCCATCCCCGGGATCAGCACCAGAATGTGCTGGTGGGCAACTGCCTGGCCATAGATTCCCAGAACAACCTGGTCTACAGCGACGACGGGGTAGTGGCAGCGCTGGGGCTCAAGGACATCATCATCGTGCAATCCCAGGGCGCAGTGCTGGTCTGCCACCGGTCAAAAGTGCAGGAGGTTCGCAAGGTACTCGAAGAATTGAAGAAAATGCCCGACGGGAAGAAGTTCATGTAGGCAGATATTATTACAATAGACGAGACAGGATTGGCATGATTTTTTCATCGGGACAAACCAAGGATATTATTCATGCGAGCAAGGGATAAATCAACCGTATTTCCATTCACTTTTTTGTCTATTACACAGGAGATCTACCCAAAAATGAAGCACAAGATCCTTTTGGCTGCGGTCCTGCCACTGATTTTCGCGGGATGTTTCGGCAAAAAGCAGGAAGTTCAAAAGCCCCTGGCCGAGCCGGTGGCCGAGGCTCCGGCCAAAACACCATTTCCGGAACAGCCGGCCGCCCAGGCTCCGGCGCCCCAGTCTGAAGCCCCGGCCCCGCAGGATAACTCCGGGATGACGATACCTTCCGGCAGCAAGGGGCCGGTGAACCAGGTGTACGGATGGCGAGTTCAGCTGTTCGTCTCCGGCTCCATCGAGAACGCCCGCCGGGTGGCCGAGGAGGCCCGCTGGAAGTTCAAGGACCAGCAGATCTACATCGCCGAAGCCCTGCCCTATTATAAGGTGCAGGCCGGCAACTGCCTGACCCGCCAGGACGCCGACAATCTTAAGGCCCGGGCCAAGGCCCTGGGCTATCAGGGATCATTCGTAGTGGAGATGGACCTGACCCGTTGATGCCAGGCGACCCAAAGAATAATTTATAAGGAACCCATGAAACCAGTAGATTTTTCATGCCCTTCTCTGCCTGCTTTTACACTACGGCGGACAGGCTGGTTTCCTTATGGTATCCGGTTAATCCGGATCAGGAATCTAAAGTTTTTACTGCCGGCCGTTTTGATGATGGCCGGTCAGGCATTCTGCCAGATGACTTTGCACAAGGCTGCCGATCCAATGGGGCAGGATGTCTCCGGCGACCGGCAGGTGGTGGTGGCCGGAAGGGAGGCTTCCCAGCCTTTGGTGGTCCAGGTCACCAATGCCAAAGGCAAACCTCTGTCCGGGGTCAAAGTACTGTTCGATGTGGCCGGGGGCCAGGCTGCACGGCTGGATAGCACCCAGGCCAAAACCGATATCCAGGGCTATGCCCGGTGCCGGGTCACGTCCCTGACCGGTCCCCAGCCGGTCTACATCAACGCCTGGCTGGCTGGCAATCCGGAGCGGAGGGTGACCTTTACTCTGCACTCTTTTCTGCCTCACTGGTGGCTGTTCGCTCTGCTTGGTTCTTTGGGCGGGGTGGCCCTGTTCCTTTTCGGCCTGCGCTTCAGTTCCCGGGGCCTGCAAAAGGCGGCCGGGGTCAAGTTAAAGCAGATGCTGTGGAGCCTTACCGACAACAGCCTGATGGGGATGGGGGTGGGGGCCCTGGTGACGGTGATCATCCAGTCGTCCACCGCCACCACCGTGATGCTGGTCTCGCTAACCAATGCCGGGCTGATCGGCCTGCGCCAGGTGCTGGGGGTGATCCTGGGGGCCGACATCGGCACCACCGTTACCGTTCAGCTGATTGCCTTCAAGCTTTCCGACTATTCCCTGATCCTGGTGGCTTTGGGGTTTTTATTGATGACCATTGCCGGCAAAAAGGCCTGGCGCTATTATCCCCAGATAATGTTCGGGGCCGGGTTGATATTCTTTGGGCTTAAACTCACCTCCGAAGCCATCGCTCCGCTAAAAGTTTTGCCCTGGTTCACCCAGATGTTCCTGCACCTGGATGGACGGCCCCTGCTGGGCATTTTGATCGGCACGGCCTTTACCCTGCTGGTCCATTCCAGCGCCGCTACCATCGGGATCCTTCTGACCCTGGCCTTTCAGGGACTGATCCCGCTGCCGGCCGCCATCCCGGTGATCATCGGGGCCAACATCGGCACCTGCGGCAGCGCCCTGATCGCTGCCTGGGGCCAGACCAAGGAGGCGGTGCTGGTGGCCTGGGGCCACACCATCTTCAAGGTCGGGGCCGGACTGCTGGCCTTCATTCTGATCAATCCCTTTACCTCATTGGTGCTCCGGATGGGCGGGGAACCGGCCCGGCAGATAGCCAACGCCCACACCTTGTTCAACCTGGCGGCGGCTTTGATCTTTCTGCCCTTCCTGATACCTTACGAAAAACTGCTGCGGCGGATAGTCCCCGATCAGCTGGACCGCCCAAAAGCCTTCGGGCCAAAGTATTTGGATGAAAGGGTGCTGGAAACCCCGTCCCTGGCCATCGGGCAGGTCTCCCAGGAGATATTAAGAATGGCCGACATAGTCAAGGGAATGCTGGGCCGTTCCATGGAAGCCCTGGAGAAGAATGACACCCAGCTGCTGCAGCAATTGGTGGATGAAGACGACAAGGTGGACCTATTGGAGGAGGCCATCACGCCCTATGTGGCCAAGATCGCCCAGCAGGAACTTTCGGGCGACCAGTCGGACCGGGGGATCAAACTCTTATATGTGGTCAACGATCTGGAGCATATCGGTGACGTGATCAGCAAAAACATCATGGGCCATGTCCGGAAAAAGATCGACGGACAGTTGGCCTTTTCCCAGGAGGGCTTGTGTGACCTGCGGGATATCCACCGCCAGACCATGACCACCCTAGACCTGGCCATCGGGGCCTTTGCCGCCAATGATGCCGGGCTGGCCCGCCGGGCACTGGAGCGCAAGGATATTGTCTACGTCATGGAACGGGAGTTTTATAAAAAACATTTGGATCGGCTGCAAAAGGGTTTGAAGGAATCCCGGGAGACCAGCACCATTCACCTGGACCTGCTGAGCGACTTTGAACGGATAAACTTCAATGCCAGCCAGATGGGGGCTTCCATCCTACCCAAGGAATAATGCCAGTTTAAAACCTTCAGGTTTCCCATGTCAAATTAACCCACCGGATATATGGAGGGATTATGCCTAAATTGACCAATTACATGGAACGGATAGTCAAGGAGGAACTGGCCCGGGTGATGCTGTCCCGGCCCGGGATCTGCAGCTGCCGGGTTTGCCAGCTGGACGTGATGGCCCTGGCCCTTAACCAGCTGCCATCGCAATACGTGGTCAGCGAGGGGGGGCACATCCATACCATGGTCAACATGGCCCACGACCAGTTCAAAACCCAGGTGCTGGTGGCCATCGTCAACGCAATCAATTCGGTCAGCACTCATCCCCGCCACAAGCTGAAAAAGGGCCTGAACACAGTCACCCGGCAATAAACGCCTTGGCCTTGACCCAGGACGTGTCCAACTTCGCAACTGTATTTTTATTTCAAAACGGTTGACAAACAGGTAAATTTAAAGTATCATATTTTTACAGGGTGTTTTCAAGGTTTCCATATATTGTAAAAAGCCCGGGCCGGGGCAAATTTTCAAGGAGAGAACTGTGTACCTTTACGGTGATTAATATTTAGCGAAAGAAATCAATGACTTATTTTAAAAGCTACATCAAGAACAAGATCGTACCCCAAAAATGCTGGGATGACATCTTTGAACTGCTGGCCAGCGTCAGCAGTCCCGATGTTGAGGACTGGCTGGAGGAGCGTGGGCAGAGCGGTTTTACCATCGAGGAATTCATATATTTCCTGAATTCGCTGGACGAGGAAGAGATCCAGGACTGGCTTTGGGAACACCGGGAGGATTTTTCGGCGGTGCTCTCCCGCCCATCATTCAATTTTGACGACAGCCGAATGGTGGATTCCAACAATCGCTGGTGTAACGTGCTGTTCCTGTCGGCCAATAAAAGATCTGATATTAAGGAGTAAAAACCATGAAGAAGACCCTCCTGTTCCTGGCGGTAATGACGTCGTCGGCAGTGTTTGCTTTGGCTCAGGATTGCGGGTTCTCATTTCTGCGGCTGCCCCTCAAGGCCCGGGCCGTATCCATGGGCGAAGCCCTGGTTGGGGCTTCCGACGACCTGGCCGGACTGCCATACAATCCAGCCGGTTTGTCGCTGATCAATACCAGGCAGGGTTCGGCCGGCTACACCAATTATGCCGCCGACATCCAGGCCGGCAGCATCAACTATGTCCAGCCCCGGGACCAATGGAGCACATACAGCGTCGGGATCTCCTACCTCAACAGCGGCTCCATCAAAGAGACTACCCTGGACCTGCCCACAGGCACCGGAAACACCTTCAGTTATAATACACTGGCACTGTCGCTGGGATACGGCCGGATAATAAACTCACAGCTTTTTGCCGGGGCCGCGCTGAAAGGGGTCTACGACAAGGTGCAGGAATACTCGGCCTCCGCGGTGGCCGTGGACCTGGGGGTGTTGTACGAGATCGACATGGATCAGGCTGCCAGAGCGCTGTTCAAAGCCAAGAGTTCCCGCAATTACGGCAGCAGCCTGACCGCCGGGTTTTCGGTGCTGAATCTGGGCGTGGCCGCCAAGGCCTTCGTCACCGAAAAGGAGAAACTTCCCCTGACCTTTCGGGGTGGGCTGGCTTACCGGCCGGTAATGAACCGGTTGACAATTGCCCTGGCGGCATCCAAGGTTGTGGATACAGGGGTCCAGGCTCAGCTGGGCTTGGAGTATTTTGTCAGGGAGGCTTTGGCCCTCCGGCTGGGATATAACGGCGTCATGGGGGAGATAGAGACAGGCTCCAATCTTGACGACATTACTGGGTGGGCCTGCGGCCTGGGTGTCTGCATAAAAAAATATCGTTTTGACGTGGCCTACACCCCCATGGCCGGCCTGGGTAAACTGCCCTTGCGGGCTGACATCTCGGTGGAGTTTTAAACAGGCATTTTAACGGGCGGCTTTAAAACCGCCCTTTTTAAATCAACCGCATCCGGATCCCGTGGCATGAGCAATTCCGAGTTCATAGAAATTATAAACGACCAGCCGGAACACAGCGGGACAGGGGTCTATGCCTGGAACCTTTACCGGAACCTCAAAGACCTGACGCCGGTGAAAATGGCCTATTATAACAGCCAAAAAGGCAATTGCGAGTTCTACGGGGCCAGGGGGCTGGAGTCCACTATAAATGTCGGGATCAAGAGCCCCAAACCGCTTTTTTGGCGGCAGTGCAGCCGGTCTTACCGGCATCAAAAGAATGTCCATACTCTCAGCCAGAACCTGTCGTTCTTAAAGGCCGGCGAAAAAAGAATAGTCACCTGCCTGGACCTGATCCCCCTTTTCATGCCCTCGTCTCTGCTTGAGAAATGCTGGAGGACCTTTCTCTACTCGGGGATAAAGAAAGCCGACCATGTGATATCAATCTCCCAAGCCACCAAGAACGACCTGGTAAGGGTTTTCAAAATGGATCCCCAAAAAATCACCCCGGTCTTGCTGGGAGTTACACCTGAATACAAACCGTACAGCAAAACTGCCAGCCGGCAGCTATTGGGGCTTTCCCTGGATGAAAAGGTAATTTTGCAGGTGGGCACCTCCGCGCCCCGGAAGAATTTTATCACGGTACTTAAGGCCTTTAGCCAGATTTCCCGGGAAAATTCCCATGCCAGACTGGTCAAAGTAGGCCCGGCCGGGAAAGGGGATCTGGAGTTCATCGCCCGGGAAAATATTTCCTCCAGGGTCCTGGTCAGGGAATCGGTGGCCAAGGAACATTTGCCGCATTATTATGCCGCCGCCGATGTCTTTGTTTTTCCCTCTCTGTACGAAGGATTCGGCCTGCCGGCGTTGGAGGCCATGGCCTGCGGTTGCCCGGTCATAGCCGCCGATAATTCATCCATTCCCGAAGTGGTGAGCGGGGCCGGGATAATGATCGATCCCCTGAATGACATATTATGGAGGGAAAAGATCCTTTGGGTCCTGTCGGACCAGAGTTTGTCACAAAAAATGACGGCCGAGGGGTTGAAACAAGCCAGGCTTTTTACCTGGCAGAAGACCGCAGAGGAAACGTTTAAGGTTTATCGAAAAATGTTTAATCAATAGGACAAAACGGATCATTTCCAACAAGGGTATGGCAGGCTTTATGAAGAAGGCCTGCCCATTTTTTATTGACCTGATTTGAATAATTGTGGTATAGTTACATTAAGCTATATAACAAAACCATAAATTGTTTTAAACCGGAGTAAGTGAAAGAAGACAGTTATTATAAACAGCGGGTGGAGGCAGAGGTCACCAAAAGAACCTACCTCTCGTCCAAATATTCCGACTGGCATCAGGAGATATTAAGCTATGCCAAGGGAACCGTGCTTGATCTGGGAGCCGGCGACGGGGCGTTCACCAGCCCGATGGCGCTGCAGGGATTGAGGGTTGTAGCCTGCGATCTTTCCAGGACCCGCCTGCAAAATCTAAAGACCAGCACCTCCGAATTGGTCGAACTGGATGCAACGGCAATTCCGTTCAAACAGTCAGCCTTTGATACTGTGTTATTCGTAGAAGTGCTGGAACACTTGCCGGATAGGGCAGCCCAGCAAAAACTGCTGGCGGAACTGGGCCAAGTCCTTAAGCGAGATGGTGTCATAGTGATTACCACTCCAAACCGTCCGGTTTATAGGTTCATGAGCTTCCTCTGGAAATGGTTCGGAGGCCAGGAGCCTGACCCCACCCATTATGCCGAACTGAGCTGGCCGGAACTGGAGGAACTTTGCCGGGAGACGTTTGACATAAGCTATGTTCGGGGGAAAGCCGGTCTGATCCCGGTCAAAGCAGTGCAAAAATACTTTTCCAAATATTTGTTTTTGTGTTACGATATCATGGTAGTGCTGAAACATAAGTCAAAGACAGTATGAAGCGCTTTTTATCAGGGACGGCCCTAAAAAAAGCCGCCGCCTTTTTGGTGATCCTTGTCATTGCCTATTTCCTGGGAAGGCAGTTATACAGTGGCTGGCAGGATATTCCTTTTTCCAGCCTAAAGTTCAATTATTTCTGGCTGGTCTTCTCATACCTGGGTTTGTTTGCTTCTTTCGCCTGCTCAATAAAAGCCTGGGAGATCATTCTGGAAGGGCTGGGATCCAAGATGAGCTTTACCCGGTCATGGTGGGTGATCACTGCTTCCTTCCTAGCAAAATATATTCCCGGGCATGTCTGGGCTGTGGGCGGCAGGATGATACTGTGCAAGGCCGAGGGCATCTCCGAAAAGATCAGCGGTACGGCCATGATCATAGAAATGATGGGCCTTTTGCTGGGTTCTCTTTTGGCAGGCATAGCCGGCATTCCCTTTCTCTTAACCCAGGGAGTTCCTTCATGGGTCTGGCTGATGACCGTTCCGGCTGGGGTTTTGTTGATTCTTTTGTTCTCCCCTTTGCTTTTCTCCCTCTTGCGCTGGTCGGCCAAAATAATCCTGAAGCGGGAGGTAGCACTGGCCGCCAGCCCCGCCAGGTTTGGTGCGGCAGTGTTGTTGTATTTTATCTCCGCCCTGATTCAGGGGGCGGCATTCTTCTGCCTGATCCGTGCCATATATCCCATCGGCCTAAAATTCCTGCCGGGAGCCATAGGCCTTTATAACGGAGCCTGGGCGGTGGGTTTTTTAAGCCTGATAACTCCCGGCGGGTTGGGGGTAAGGGAAGGGGCCATGGCCTTTTTATTGGAATATTTCATCCCGGTTCCGCTGGCGATCATCATCTCGATCCTGGCCAGATTGTGGATCACGCTGTTTGAGGTTCTGGTGGCCTTGATCGGTTTGAAATTCAGAAAACAGTAATTAGAAAAGATCATGAAGAAAAAACAAAATCCCAAAGCAATACCGGCCACTACAACTCCGGTTCTGGCAAGCGGTGATCTGTTGAACAATTTTTGGCTGGCGGCCGGTCTTCTACTGGCCATGAGCCTGCTTTTTTTCAACCGGGCGCTGTTATCCGGACAGATGCTTTTCGGCAGCGATTTCGTGGCAGGCGGGTATATGACCCGTAATTTCATCGTGGAAAGCATAAAACAATTTGGGACAGTACCATTGTGGGATCCCCAGATATACGGCGGAGTGCCTTTGGCCAGCGTAGGAACCATGTCCGGCGATTACTGGTACTTTCCGATGACCGTTTTATACTGGCTTAAGCTGGCGCCGGAAAAGATCGTCGCCGCCAGTTATTTTCTGCATGTACTGCTGGCCGGCATTGGAACCTACCTATTCCTGAGGGCCAAGCGCTTTTCCGGCACAGCCTCATTTATTTCAGCCGTGGGTTACATGTTCACCGGTTCCATGGTCAGCCTGATCTATGCCGGTCACGACGCCAAGATCGCGGTCTCGGCCCTGCTGCCGTGGCTGCTGCTGTTCATAGATAAAACAGTGGATACCCGGAAGCTTTTATGGGCATTGCTGGCCGGGTTGGTGATCGGCCTGTCTCTGATGTCGCCCCACGTTCAGATGTCCTATTACCTGCTTTTAGCAGGATTCTTTTTTGCCCTGGCCAGAATATATCAGAGATTCAAGGCCGACAAGAATAGGAACAACGTCCTTAAAACCGTCGGGCTGGGCCTGGCCATGCTTGTGACCGGTTTCTCGCTTTACGCGGTCCAGGCGTTGACCCTGCAGGACTACATCAAATTCTCGGCCCGGGGCCAGGACAAAGGGTATGCTTATGCCACCTCATATTCCATGCCGCCGGAAGAGACAATCAACATCGTCTGGCCGGAGTTCTCCGGGATGTTAGACAAGGATTCCGGCGAACGCCCCACCCATTGGTACTGGGGCCGACGCGACCTTAAACTTCACACCGAATACGTCGGGGTGATCCCATTTCTGCTGGCCCTGATCGGATTGATATACAGCAAAAGGAAAAAGCTGAAACTGTTCTTCATATTACTCGGGATATTTGCCCTGATCGTGGCCTTCGGCGGATTTACTCCGTTGTATTACCTGGTCTATTATCTTATCCCCGGAATGTCAAAGTTTCGCAGTCCGGCCATGATCTTCAACCTGTTCTCCTTCGCCGTGGCGGTGCTGGCGGCCGCAGGGGTCCAATCGCTGATGGAGGGCCAGTTTGGCAAAAAACTATTCCGCCACCTGCTGATCGGACTGGGTTCAGTATTGCTGCTGGGTTTTGTTTTTACCGGAGCCAAGGACGGAATGACCTCAATGCTTTCCGGGTTTGCCGCCCGGGGCTGGGGCGCCCAAGCCTTGTGGCAGGGTTACGGGGAAATGGTCAAGGGATACTGGATAGCTTTTGTGATCCTGCTGATGGGGGTTCTGCTGATCTGGCTGTTGGCAAAACGGAAAGTTTCCCTGACCTGGTGGACAGCCATGGCCGGTCTGCTGATATTTGCCGAAATGTGGAGGGTGGATGCCAAGTTCATGAAAGCGGTTTCCCCCGCAGACTATTTTTCCAAAGACGAAGTGGTCCGGGTGCTGAAAAGTGACAAATCCCTTTACCGGGTGATGCCCTTGCAGGTACATCAGTCCGGGAATTATCTTAAACTATTCAATATCCAGACCGTCGGCGGAGAGAGCCCCAACCCCCTGCGTCGGTATAACGAATTTGTGGGGATCAACGCCCAAAGGCTGCTGCCGGATTTTCACAACATCCTGGACATGAACGGGCTTAATTTCATGTCCATTCTGGGAGTAAAATACCTTTTACTGCAGCAGCCTTTGAACCATCCAGATTTCACGATTTACGATTCCTGCTATGGAGGGCAGGTCAAGATATACCAGTACCAAAAAGCCCTGCCCCGGGCCTGGTTAGCTGGAAATTACGAAGTGATCGCCAGGGAAACGGAGATCCTGGAACGCATCAAACAGCCAGGCTTTGATCCCTCCCGAAGCGTTATTTTGGAAGAACAGCCGGAGGGGTTCGTTTCCGCCAAACAGGTCCCGGGAAACGTAGTGATCGATGAATACCAGCCCAACCAGATAAAACTATCAGTTGAAGTCTTGGCCCCGGCCATAATGGTGATCAGCGAAAACCATTACCCGGCCTGGCAGGCTTATCTGGATGGCCAGCCGGTCAAAACCTACCGGGCCGACTACACTTTCCGGGCGGTTGTGGTGCCGGCCGGAAAGCACAAAGTTGAGTTTAAGTACCAGTCTACGCCGTACAATACAGGACGGGCCATAAGTCTTATCTCTGCGCTGGTTGTGCTGTTGGGAATAATCGGGCTGGGCGCCTGGGAACTGGCCGGAAACAAAAGGAAAAAAGCAGAAGAGATTGCTTCATAAAACAGATGTAAAAAAGCCCCCCGCCAAAGGCGGGGGGCTTTACTTTTGTATCAATGCCTTTATTAAAAGAGTTTTTTGTATTCGGGTCAGTGTTTTTATTTCCAGTTCCCGGCGCAAGGCCCGGCCTTTGGTTGGCAGTATTTCCTGATAGACTGCCTTCACCGGCAGTCTTGATCTGGTATATTTGGAAGCAGTACCTGTGGCATGGTTTTTTAAACGCTTGGCCAGATCGTTGGTAATGCCGGTGTAGTAGCTTCCATCGCTGCATTTAAGGATGTAAACCAGCCATTCTTTGGCAGTTGTGGTTTTTGTTTTATTTGAGATCACTTATTTTCCTTTAATCCGGTCATTTAAAAAACAACAGCCAGACACCGGCCACCGCCACCACAGCTCCGATGATCTCCATTAAACTGACCCGCTGTTTGAACAGGATCACCGAGGGCGGGATGATCAGCACCGGCACCAAGGCCATGATGGTGGAGGCTATCCCGGTAGAAGTATGCTGGACCGCCAGCAGGGAAAACGACACGCCCAAAAATGGTCCAAAAGCAGTGCCAAGGGACAGCTGGCCCATCAGGCTGCGATCCTTGAATATCCCCGGCAAGCGGCGCCAACCGCCCAGTGCGGTGTACAGGATGGCGAACCCGGCCAACCCGGTAATCACCCTGATCTGGGCCGAGGCAAAGGGATGGTATCCCTGCATCCCGTATTTGGAAAGAACCAACCCTCCGGCCTGCCCCAGCGCCCCGCCCAGGGCCAGCAGCACTCCGGCCACCGGATGCTTGAAGGATAACTGGTTCGATCCGGCATCTTTCTTCAAAACCACCAGGGAGATACCCAGCAGGGTCAGGGCCATTCCCCAGATGTCTACAGAAACTAGTTTTTCCCCCAGCCACAGCCAGCCCATCAGCGCCGCCATGGGCGGGGCCAGGGCCATCACCAGCATGGCCACCCGGGCGCTGATGATGGTGTAGGATTTGAACAAACAATAGTCTCCGATGACGAACCCGGCCACCCCCGACAGCGAAAGCCACAGCCAGGTATGGGCGGAGGCGTCAAACGGCAGGAACATGCCCCGGGTGACCAGGGTAAAACAGCCCAAAAGCAGCGCTCCCAGTGCCAGCTTGATCAGATTGACCGCTACTGAGCCGATCTTTTTGGAGGCCGGCTCAAAGGCCAGGGCGGTGACCGTCCAGCAGATGGCTGTTATCAGGGCGGCAATTTCACCAAGATGTGATGACATAAAGATAGCAGAACCTTTTTATGACAGAGATATTTGAATGACAAAGGCCGATGGCATAAGCCGTCGGCCGGGATTTAAAATAATGTTGAGAGACTGCTGGTTTTTAGGTTGACAATAGACTCTGGCTCGCCAGACGAAGTCTCTTACTTGGCTTACTTTTATATGACGTAGTATGGCGGAGAGTCAGGGATTTGAACCCCGGATCCCGTTCATCACGGGATACACGATTTCGAGTCGTGCGCCTTCAGCCAGCTCGGCCAACTCTCCGCTTATTTAATCAACAATTAATGGGAAACAAGTAAATGATTGGTCATGCGCCTTTTCCGCCTTGGGCGGGACCTCGTCTGCCCCGCTAAAAGCGGCTACTACAGCGGTGACAGCATTCCATTTAGGGATTTACCAATTTCTTAAAAGCATTGCCGCCTTTGTATCTCTTGATCTGCCGCTCTCGACGGTAAGCATCGTCTCTGGTCTTAAATTCTTCAGAATGCACCAAAACAAAAGGTCCTTGATTCTTAATTGATTTGGTTTGATTGGCGTTATGTCGTTGTAACCGCTGTGCCAAGTCTGAAGTGTAGCCGGTATAATATTTATTTGTCGTAGTACTTTGTATGATATAGACACAATACATAATCGTGCGCCTTTCCCGCCTTGGGCGGAACCCCGCTGAGGCGGTGGCAGCCAGCTCGGCTCACCTCCGCTTGGGGCGGAGGGACCCCGCCGCTATTATATTTCTTTCTTTGAGGCGGTGGCAACTCTCCGCAAAAAGGTAATGGATCATGGGTTATAGATATTAGGGTTTTACTGAACGTCTTTTTTTAAAGAAATCTCTCAGCATTTGCGAAGCCTCATTTTCTAGCAAGCCTCTCTCAATCAGTATCCGGTGGTTAAGGCGGGAGTCCTCGACGATATTGAACACCGAGCCGCAGGCCCCGGCCTTGGGGTCGGATGCAGCAAACACCAGCCGGTCTATCCGGGCCAGTACCATAGCTCCGGCGCACATGGCGCAGGGCTCCAGGGTCACGTACAAGGTGCAGCCGGTAAGCCGCCAGCGGCCCAGTTTTTTGGCGGCCTGCCTTAGGGCAATGATCTCGGCGTGGCGGGAGGCGTCCTTTTTTGTCTCCACCTGGTTCCAGCCCCGGCCCACGATCTTTTCCCCACAAACAACCACGGCCCCCACCGGGACTTCGTGGTTCAGGGCCGCTTTTCGGGCCAGGTCTATTGCCCGGCCCATCAAATTTTGGTCGTTACGGTTCATAAAGTCACAACATATATTATTGTAACATTGAGGGGGTTATCTTGTCAATGGTGATTGCAGCTGTCGTAAAAAAATATAGTCCTGCTACTTGAATATCAGCGAATTTTATGTAATATTCAATAGATAGGATTGATTGGTACTTAAATCCAGGAAGGTGTAAACCGAGGCTCATATTAACGCCGTGAGCCATAGTTTCAAATGATTTCCCCAGTATTTAATTAAAAAATCTACATTATACAGGGTTAGAATGTTATTTCCTGAACCAAAGAAATGAATATAATTATATTTAAGGTATAGTGTCATGAAAAAGGCAATTATAAAGTGGATTTCAAATAGCCGGATTCTCTTCATTGTGTTGTCAGTGGCGATAGTAGCATTTGCATCAGCCTTGTACGTCTACGAAGCTAAAAGAAACCTGCGCGATTTTTATTTGGATTTAAAAGAAGTATCCGACTCAAAAGTCCATATTTTGCTCAACTGGATAGATGAAAGGGAAAACGATGCCCGGAATATCCAGGAAAGCAATGTCTTCAGCATGTGGACGAATAGCTGGATGAAAAGCAGGGATCCCTATAGCATGCACATGATGCAAGATCACATTAATGCTATAAACAGCACCTTTGTTTATTCGGATGTACTATTATACGATCTGAACGGCGACTTGAATGCCATAATAGTAGGCGACACTGAACCTAAGAACCCCGACACCGGGAGATTGGTGATTGAATCGTTCCAAACCGGCAAAGTCGTATGGGGCGAGTTTTATCTCTGCAGTGAATGCAAGAAAGACGAAGTCGACATATTCGTCCCCATCCATTATCCCCCATCGGGCAGGGGCAGGGTCATTGCGGTTCTGCAGATGAGCGTAGCTGCAGCTAAATACCTGGACAGTTTTATATCGGAATGGCCCCCGCTTACCGCCACCGGAGACGTGCTGGTGTTGCGACAGTCCGAATTGAGCCGTTTTAACAATGCCAGATACGATCAGAACAGGTACCCCAAAGGCATTCCCTTAGAAAAGGCAATGACCGCCGATACCAACGCTATAACTGCCGGAACATTTAACCATCGGGGCGCCGAGATTCTATGTGCCGTAAAAAAAGTGCCGGGCAAGCCGTGGTACATTGCGGCCGTAATGAGCGGCAGCGAGGTTCGCAGGGCAATGAAATCTTGGGTGCTGAGCCTGTTGCTGTCCGTGCTTTTTCTGAACGCGATGTTGTGGATCGTAAACGCGCTGGTGATTGCCACCAATAAGAGGAACCAGTACAAAAAGCAGTATGAGATGGAGTTGGAACAGAAGATACTTCTTCAGCATATTGATTATATAACAAAATACGCCAACGACATAATATTTCTCATTGATGAAACCGGCAGAATTGTGCAAGCCAACGATAGGGCTTTTGCCACTTACGGATACAATATTGATGAAATTACAAAACTGCGGGTGCTCGACCTAAGAACCGAAAGATTCCGGGCGAGCTATGAATCGGATTTTAAAAGGGCGGCCGAAAAAGGCGGAATCATATATGAAACAGAGCATCAGCGAAAAGACGGTTCTGTTTTGCCGGTAGAGGTAAGCCTTAGAAGATTTGAGATTGGAAAGAAGCGGTATTTTCAAGCCATAATCCGGGATATAACCGATAGAAAGAATAGCGAGACGGCTTTAAAAGCCAGCGAACAGCAGAAAGACCTGATTTTAAACTCGGTTCCGGTGGCCATATATATATCCAACCTCGACCCCCAGACCGATACTGCCTGGATAAGCGGGAACGTGAAGATGGTTACCGGGTTCAGCGCCGAGGAATACCTGTCCCAGCCTGATTTTTGGCGGAAACGTCTGCATCCCGAAGATAGGGAGATAGTGCTTAAGGCTTTTGAGAATGCGACGGAAGAAGGGGAGGGCGATATTGAGTACAGGTGGCTGCATAAAAACGGCCGCTATCGGTGGTACCAGGACCGGTTCTTGGTAAGGGATATCGGCGGAACCCGCGAAATCTTGGGGCTGATAAACGATATCCACGACCACAAGATGAGCCACAAGCGGGAGACCATATTGTATGCCATTTCCCAGGCTTCTCACACTTCATCCGATCTTAGGGAACTGTACAAACATCTGCACGAAATAGTATCCGAGCTTATCCCGGCCAGGAACTTCTACATATCACTGCTCAGCGAAGACGGCAAGATGCTGCACTTTCCGTACTATGTGGACGAAGTCGAATCCCATCAACCACCTCGTACCCTGGGCTTGGGCCTGACCGAATACGTGCTTAAGACAAAGTCCCCGCTTTTGATTACACCCCAGCTTTACAGAGAGTTGCAGGAGCACAAAAAGCTTGAGGCGGTGGGAGCTTTATTTCACAACTGGCTGGGCGTACCGCTTACGACTGAAGGTAAAATCATCGGCGTACTGGCGGTGCAAAGCTACAATGAGGGGGAGCAATACGATGAAATCGACAGGGATATGCTGGTATTTGTGTCGGATCACATTGCTGAGGCTATATCCCGAAAGAGAGGCCAGGAGGCTCTGCAAGAAAGCGAGGCCAAGCACAGCCACCTGCTTTCCAGTATAGCCTTGCCGGTGCTTTCGCTTCAAGAGGACCTGACTGTTTATTACTGCAATCAAGCTTATGCTGATTTTGTTGGTTTAAGCATCGAGCAAATAGAAGGCAGGAAACTATTGGAATTGTTTCCCGATTTTGAAAAGACCAATAGTTATGATGCATATCTGGCTTGTCTCCAAACCGGCCAGCCGCAGGTAGTGGAAGGGGTCATGAAGGATGGTGTCTATCTTTGTGCCAGTATTTATAAGACATCCAACGGATTGCTTGCTGTCTGTGAGGACATCACTGAACGCAGAATGGCGGAAAACGCTTTGGAGCAATCGGAATATCGCTACCGGACAACATTAGATGCTGTCAACGAGATGATCCATGTAATCGACAAAGATTATAATATTCAATTAATGAACAAAACATTTATTGATTACTGCAGGAATAACGGGATATGTGAAGATTGCAACGGTAAAAATATATTTGACATATTTCCCTTCTTGCCGCAAAGCGTTAATGAGGAATATGCAAAAGTATTCTCAGGCAAGGAAAGTGTGATTTCCGAAGATGTGATTATCATTAACAAGCGGGAGATAATAACAAAAACCAGAAAGATACCCATCCTGGAAAACGGCCAGGTAGTGAGGGTCGTCACCGTAATAACTGATATTACCGACCTTAAAAAACAGGAAGACGCAATAAGAGAAAGCCGGGAAAAATACCAAAGTGTATTCGATAATTCTAATGACGGTATATTCATTATGAAAGATGACACCTTCGTTGACTGCAATAAGGCCTTATTGACCATGTTTGCCATGGATCGCAGAGAAGATATCGTGGGAAAAACGCCCGAAACGACATCTCCCGAATACCAGGACAATGGTTTAACATCTAAAGAATACGGAAGGCAATTGATAGACAAAGCCCTTTCCGGGAAGATTCAGTTTTTCGACTGGAAACACAGAAAAAAGGCAGGCGAGATATTTGAGTGCGAGATATCTCTCAGCAGGTTGGAATTAAAAGGGGAATATTATCTGATGGCTATACTGCGGGATGTGACCGAGAAAAAAGAATCCGAAAGAAAGCTGCGCGAAAACGAACAAAGATACACCATAGTTGTTGAAAAAACCGGACATTTAGTTTACGATTACAACGTGGCTACGGGAAAGATAAAATGGTCTGGAGCAGTTAAGGAAGTAACGGGTTATGGCAGCAAAGAAATCGAAAAGATCGGCATAGAAGAGTGGGAGGCTCTTATACATCCAGATGATAAGGAGTTTGTACTGAATCACCTTGAAGCGTGTCTGTCTACTGTAAGCTCATTTGACGTAGAATACCGGTTAAAAAAGGCTGATGGGCAGTATATCTTTGTGTCGGATCACGGGATCTTCCTCCCGGGAAAGGAAGGGAAAGCGGAAAGAATGCTGGGCACGATGGCTGATGTTACTGAAAGAAAGAGAATGGATATTTCTTTAAAGCAAAGCGAGGAAAGGTATAAAACTCTGTTCACTGATACCCTTGAATCGTTAAGTATTACTAAAAAGGGAATACTATGTGATGTCAACAGCGCTTGGCTTAAACTTCATAAATATGACAATAAGGATGAAGTGATTGGGAAGGATATCACTGAAATACTGGCGCCCCAGGATCGGGGTGTTATCATAGAAAGAAGAGCGAGAGTCTTTTCAAACGATACTGAAAGAATATTTGAAGCGCGCGATATGACCAAAGCAGGTGAGATCATAGAAGTGGAAGTGAGTTCAAGCACGATCATTTTGGACGGGGAGGAAGCCATAATATCAGCTATACAGAACATTTCTAAGAAGAAACAGGACGAAAAAAGGCTCCGGGAACTAAATAAGAGGTTTGAGTACGTATTAGGAGCCACTAAAACTGGCTTTGACATAATAGATCCTGAACACAATATAATTTACATAAACCCTGAATGGGAAAAAGAGTATGGGACGTGTGAAAAAGACAAATGTTATAAATATTTCATGAACAGGGATAGTGTTTGCGAAAACTGCGGAATAGATACTGCCCTGAAAACAAAAACCACCACCATTACCGAAGAGTTCTTGATTAAGGAAAAGCGCTGGGTTGAAGTTCACACCATACCATACAGGAACGAAGACGGAGGATGGGTGGTGGCCGAGTTCAATATTGACATAACCCAAAGAAAACGCGACCAGAAAATAATGGAGAACAGGCAGAAGGCTCTGCAGGAAGTCTATAAGATCGCCACATCTTTGGATGAGACGTTTCAGGGTATCTGCGACCGGGTAGCGATAAATCTGTCGCAGATCCTTGAAGTTCCCCACATGGCGGTACAGTTGTTGAAAAACGGAAAGATCAATGTGATTTCATATTATGGTGAGGGAAAAATTGAGAATAATATGATACTTCCTTTGGAGGGCTCACCTTGCGAGAAAGCCTACCAGAAAGGCCAGCCACTGGAAATCAACGGCTCATTGCGCCAGATATTCCCGAAGTTCTTTTTAAATGAGAAGTACGACCTGAATTCATATTTGGGAATGCCAATAAAGAACCGGAAAGGAAAGGTAACGGGATTGATATGCATATATGATTACCGCCAGCACATCTTCAATCAGGAGGAAATGGTATTATTGGAGATATTCGCTCATTACATAGGATATGAGATCGAGCGGTCAGAAATGGAGAACAGCCTGAGAGAAGCCGATAAAGGAAAACTGTTAAGCGATATTGCTTCGGGAGTGGCGCATGAGGTTCGTAATCCATTGCATGCCATCCAGGCTATAACAGAAGCCATGGCCAAGGGTATTGACGGCAACCCTGATTATGCCGAATACCTGATGCATATTAAAATGCAGGTAAGCCGGCTGTCGCAACTGATGAAAGACCTGTTGGAACTGGGCAAGCCAGTACCGTCATCGGAATTTATAAGGGAGCCGGTCTTGGGAATTGTTGTTACAGCAAAAAAATATTGGCAGGATGCACAAACGGACACCAAAAATAACATCGAGTTGCAGAATAACCTGGATTCTGAAATATATATTTACGCTGATGCGGCCAAGATCCAGGAAGTGGTCATAAACCTCCTGGATAATGCGGTGCAACACAGTCCTGCCGGGAAGAGTGTCACAATTGAACTTTCCCAACAGGGACACGAAAATGTGACGATTAAAATAATTGACCAGGGAACCGGGGTTAAACCCCAAACCGAAGAGAAAGTGTTTGAACCTTTCTATACTACCAGAAGAAAAGGCACTGGCCTGGGCCTGGCGATATGCAAACGCATCATCGAAAGCCACGAAGGCAATATCCAGTTAACGAATAATATAAACATGCCCGGGTGCACGGTGCAGTTTACTTTACCTGTTTGCAAGGAGGAAAAAGCGTGAAGCCGGTAATACTGTTGATCGACGACGAGGAAGCGATCCAATTCGCCTTTACCAAATATCTGGGCAAGTCCGGCTACGAGGTCATCACGGCTTCCACCCTGGCCCAGGCCCGGATCGCCCTGACCCAGAGGAATTACGACATCATCCTACTGGACCTCTCCCTGCCGGACGGCAACGGGCTGGAGATGATCGGCGAGATCCGCCAGAGCCAGGCCGACGTAGCCCTGGTTGTGATAACCGGAAAAGGCGATGTGCCGCTGGCGGTAAAAGCCATGCAGCTGGGAGCCGATAATTTCATGACCAAGCCCACCGACATGGACGAACTTGAGGTGTATCTGAGGAAAAGCATGGAGCTGAAGGGCCTGCGCCGCCAGGATACCGCCCGGAAGCTGATGGATAAAAAACAGGAGCCCTTTTTCGGCAAGGGGGCGGCCATGAAAAAAGTGCTGGAGTTCTCTAGCGTGGCGGCCGGCAAGGACTGCGCCCTGATCCTGCACGGGGAAACCGGCACCGGCAAGGGGGTGCTGGCCCGCTGGATCCACGACCACAGCGTTCGCAGCGCCCAGGCCTTTGTGGAGGTGAACTGCTCGGCCTTAAAAGGCGATCTTTTGAACAGCGAGCTGTTCGGCCACGCCAAGGGAGCCTTTACCTCGGCACACCAGGACCGGCCCGGTCTTTTTGAGGTGGCCGACGGCGGCACGTTGTTCCTGGACGAGATTGGGGATATGGAGCTGGCGGCCCAGGCCCAGTTCCTGAAGGTTATAGAAGAAAAGCAATACCGGCGGCTGGGGGAGGTCAAACTGCGCCACAGCGATTTCCGGCTTATCTGCGCCACCAACCGGGACCTTTTGGAGGAGACCAAGCAGGGCCGTTTCCGGCTGGATCTGTATTACCGGATCAATGTTTTCCCCATCTATATTCCGGCTTTAAGGGAAAGGACCGAGGATCTGGAGATGCTGGTAAAATACCTGCTTTTCACATTAAATTATCATCAGCAGGAGATACCGCCCGGGGTGATAAAACTGCTGAGAGCCTATAACTGGCCGGGCAATATCCGGGAACTGAAAAATATCCTGGAACGGGGGCTTTTGCTGGCTCAGGGAAATAAGCTGGAGCCCGGGCATTTTACCGGGCTGGAACAGGCCATGGAAAACACAGACGATGCGAAGTCCGGCAGTAAAACCATCGGAGGGGCCGAGGGCTTGCATATAAAAAATATCCTGGCTCAATTCAACAATGACACCGTGGGGGCGGCCAAAGCGTTGGGCATTTCCCGGCCAACCTTGTACCGTAAAATAAAAAAATATAAATTGACTATCTAACTAACTCAGGAACCGAATGTGGGTACGGGGGCTATTCTGAACTCAACCCCTTCGCTTCCCCTTCTCTTACTCCAAGATAGCCCTAATTTATCCAAGAGAAGGGGACAGAGGGGATGAGTTAGAGAAAAGCTGTTTTTATACTACTACTCAATACGATAGGTTCACACCCAATGTAACTTCACTGAGCAGAATAGATAGTCATTAAACACAAAATAAACATATAATATCAGCCCAGCCCCAAAGGGCTGGGCTATGGACAAAAACACATATAGCCGTCCCGCAACTTGTCCGCCATAGTCTGCCATAAAGCAGACGAAGGAGGATTGCGGGGCGGTTTTTTATTTATGATAAGCAATTATCATTACTAAGATTTATTAGCAACAACCACAACTGTGCCGATGTTTGTAATGTTAAGCGGGACAACATATTGCAAGCCACATACGTATTTGGCACGAATTTTGTATCTTATTATGATCGTCACAACTAAAAAAACAATAATCGTTAATATATAGGAGCAACCGAGATGAGTCAAAGAATATTGATCGTCGATGACGAAACAGCAATCTTACTGGCGTTTAAAAAATTATTGCAAACCAAGGACATTGCCGTGGATGCGGCCGAGACCATGGGTGAGGCCGAAAATTTCCTATGTAAGAATTTTTATGATGCAGCCATTGTGGATCTTCGTCTGACCGGTGTTACCGGGGAAGAGGGTCTGGAGATAATAAAATACATCAAGGAATTCAGCGCCCAGACCCATGTCATTCTGGTAACCGGATACGGCAGCCCCAAGGTGATGGAAAAAGCCCAGGCCTTGGGCGCGGCCTTTTACTTTGAAAAGCCGGTATCCGGTGAGACCCTGAGGAATGCCCTTAAAAGCCTGGGAGTGGAATAAGAATATATAGGATTTTCGGGAAAATTAATATATCTTCTAAGAGAACCTCAATACACGCTGGCGTAAAAAGCATTACTAAGACGGTCAACAAGGCAACAGCTAAACTTGAAATCAAAAGAAACATGGACCTTAATAAACTGGCCATATTGTTAATTGGACTTGGCCCTGAAAACCTGGAAGGGCTGGATGATCTCAAAAAGGAGATCAGGGCTGCCATAGCTGGAACGCAGGGCAGGCAAAAAAAACTGTTGAGCGATGCTCTGGATACCGCCGAGGCCATGTCCGGCCATGATCCCGAGACCTGCCAGATAGGTCTAGACAGGATCGATGAGCTGCTGGAACAGGCCATGGAAAATCCCCGGCCGGCATCCAAACGGGCCCGGAGCAAAATATCCGAAACGATGCCTGAAACCACCGACAGATCAGGGTCTTTCATCATGCCGCAGGAACTGGACGCGGAACTGCTGTCAGAGTTCGTGGCCGAAAACCTGGAATATGTGTCCCAAGCCGAATCGGCCCTGCTGGAATGGGAGAAAAACCCTGGCAATCAAGAACTTTTGAACACCATCTTCAGGGCTTTTCATACCATCAAGGGTACCGCTTCGTTTGTAAATCTCGACCAGATCAAAGACATGGCCCACCAGGTGGAATCGATGCTGGCCAAGGTGCGGGACAGACAGGCGGAATATTCGGCTAAAGATGCCGATCTGGCCCTGAAAGCGCTGGATGTCCTGAAACATATTTTAATCCGGCTGAAAACTGCCTTCCCCGGACAGCCGGTGATGCTGCCGGACCAGTATGAGCCGGTGATGGCCGCCCTGAAGTCCTTGGAAAATGCCGGCCAAACTGCGCCTGCCGCGGCCTCTCCTGCCGTCCTGGCCTTCCAACCCGGTTTTAAGGAATGGCTGGCGCAAAATAATGAGACTGCCACTGAAGGTCAGAGCTGGGGCAGCGCCAAGATCTCCGATGAGCAAGCAGACTCTACCATTCGTCTCCGTACCGATCGGCTTGACAAGTTGATAGATATGGTGGGCGAACTGGTGATTGCCCATTCCATGGAATCCCAGGATCCGGTGGTAAGCCAGTTGGAGAATCATGATCTGGCAAAGAAGGTGGCTCACACCGGCAAGATCGTACGCGAACTGCAGGAGTTGTCGATGACGATGCGGATGGTGCC
Source organism: candidate division TA06 bacterium (assembly GCA_016235665.1). NCBI lineage: Bacteria > candidate division TA06 bacterium. The sequence goes on from JACRJI010000006.1 coordinate 55,859, forward strand.
GCTAAAGGCTACTTTCCAGAGGATGGCCCGGGTGGTCCGGGATCTGGCAGTCAAGGGCGGCAAGGCGGTACGCTTTGTCACCGAGGGGGACGACACCGAGATCGACCGCAACATGGTTGATACCATCAGCGAACCGCTGCTGCACATGCTGCGAAATGCCATCGACCACGGCATCGAGCCGGCGGTCCTGCGGCGGACGGCCGGCAAGAAGGAATCCGGTATGGTGCGGCTGAGGGCCTACCATTCCGGCAGCAACGTGGTGATCGAGGTGGATGACGACGGCCGGGGGCTTGATCGCCAGGCCATACTGGCCAAAGCTCTGGAGAAGGGCCTGGCATCTGGCGGTGAAAACCTGCAGGAAAGTGAGGTCTTTGCCCTGATCTTCCGTCCGGGATTTTCGACGGCGGAGCAGGTGACCGAGGTCTCGGGACGGGGAGTGGGCATGGACGTGGTCAAGCGCGGAGTGGAGTCGCTGAAGGGCCGGATCGAGGTCCGGTCCGAGCCGGGCCGGGGCAGTACCTTCAGCCTGCAGCTGCCGCTGACCATGGCCATAACCGACGGGATGCTGGTACGGGTGGGCAGCGAGCGGTTCATCATTCCTACCAATGCCATCAACATTACTCTGCGGGCCAGCCATGACAACTACTTTACAACGGCCGGCCGGGGCGAGATGGTGAACCATCATGGAGAAATGGTTCCATTGTACCGGATCCACCGCATTTTCAGGATCGAGGGGGCCGGGGAGGACCCGCTCAAGGCATCGCTGGTCCTGATCGGCGCCGATCGCCGCAAGACGGCGTTCATGGTGGACGAGATATTGGGACAACTTCAGGTGGTGGAGAAGAGTCTGGGAAGAGACCTGAGCAGTATCCCGGGTATTGCCGCCGGAGCTATCCTGGGAGATGGGCGGGTGGGGTTGATATTAGACATGCCAGCCATGATCAAGCTCGCACAGGAGGGTTCATCCTTGGAGTAAAGAAAAGGTTTCCTAAGAACACGAAAAAATCAGCAACTAACAATTAAACAATAAAAAGGAGGAAATGTCAAACATGAAACCGATCGTGAAACTGACCATGATACTGGCTCTGCTGGCCCTGCCGGCCTTCGCGGCCCGGCCTCTGGACACCGATGATGCCGGAACGGTGGAAAAAGGTAAGTTTGAAACCGAAATATCATTTGACTACTGCCAGTACCGTCCGGATGGGGTTTGCCATTCACCGGGGTTCGGATTAAAGCATGGTCTGACGGATCTTTTTGACCTAGGGCTGGGTTTTTCCCATAGCACGGACAAGGATGCAGACGGCAACACTATCGGCTGGGGGATGTCCCCCCTGGAGATGGGTTTTAAAATGGCGCTGCTTAAAGAGCATCAGACATTGCCGGACATATCCCTCAGCGCCGGATACGAAGCGGGGGAGACGGAGTACGGGCTGAATCTCATTCTCAGCCGGGGATTTGGGAAATTAGGACTGCATTACAACCTGGGTTACAATTCCCCAGGGGAAGCCATGGTCAAGGGCAGCATTGCCACTTCAATTGCGGCCGAATATACTTTTATGGAGAAATACCGGTTATGCGCCGAGCTGAACGGTGAACTTCTTGACGACCTGACTGAAGTCGTCGGGAACAGCGGGTTGATAGGCGGTTCGGTAACCATCGGTTGGGTTGCCTGGGACCTGGGCGTCCGGATCTACGACCAGCGCGGTGCCAAGTACGCAGTCACCAGTGGTTTGACAGCAGGTTTCTGATCCAATACCTGGCGCGACAGCGGGGTCCCGCCAAAGACGGTAAAGTAATGCAAAAACCATGGCCCATTTACAAAGAGAAGGATCCAGCAATCAGGGGGTATTTTGGAAAGCCAATTATGGCAGAAAACCCATTTAACATGAACGGAGGCTCAACTATGGAAACCAATAATCATATCGAATTAACCGAAAAGGAGGTGAATAACATGAACAGCACAACAGTTGCCAAGGACAACACAACCCTGAATGCCGCAATTAAGGAGGCCAGGTTAGACAGCCGGGCAGGAAAGTATCTGACCTTCTTTTTAGAGAACGAGGAGTACGGAGTTGAAATCCTAAAAGTTCAGGAGATCATCGGCCGGATGCCGATCACCCCGGTGCCTCGGACGCCCAGCTACATCCGGGGGGTCATCAACCTGCGGGGTAAGATCCACCCGCTGATGGACCTCAAGGTCAAGTTCGGAATGGAGCGGACGGAGATCACCGACGAAACCTGTATCATCGTCATCAAGACCAGCACCATCATGATGGGCATCCTGGTGGACCGTGTGTCCGAGGTGGCCAACATCGCCGCCGGAGAGATCGAGGACACGCCATCCTTTGGAGCTGGTATAGACACCGAGTATCTTTTGGGGGTGGGCAAGACCGGAGGTAAGGTGCGCCTGCTGCTGGACATCGAGAAGGTAATCACCGCCAAGGACATCATTCAGCTGAAGAAGGCGGCTGGAAGCGCGGAGAGCCAGAATGCCGAGACTGAGACCGAGACCAAGACGGAACAGAAAAACGAAAAAACGAAATAAATAAGGAGGGAACATGCTCAACAACATCAAATTGGGAACGAAATTGATAGCTTCGTTCATAATCATGGCTATCATATCGGCAATCTTGGGTATCATTACTCTCATCAGCTACGGCGATGTGAGTGAACAGTTTACCCTGTTGCGAAAAGATATCGTTCCCGGGGCACTTTTCATGGTGCAGACCCGGTCTGGATTGAATTCGCTGATGGCGGAAACCGGCCAGGTTATCATAGATAAAGATTTTAGCCACAAAAAGGAAATGGCCCAGACTGCCGCAACCCTTATCCAGGATGCCAAGTCCCATACAGAGCATGAGAAGCATATCGGAACTGCGGAAGGAGATGACGCCCAGAAGGTAGAGGATGGGATTCTTGGAGTCATTGACCTTTCCGAACAAACCGTGAAGGCGGTAGAAACGGGAAAAACACAGGAAGAAATCGATGTGTTCTACGATCAAATGTTTGCGGATATGCAAGAATTAGACGAACGCGTCACCAACCATTTGGCTACGCATATGGGAGAAGTGGATCTGGTTGAAAAGATGGTGTCCCAAACAATCAGCAGCGGGATAACCATAATCTGGGTTACCCTCGTGATAGCTTTGCTTTTGGGCATCTTCCTTGCGGCTATCCTGACCCGCAATATCTCCAAGCCCATTCAGGAAGGCGTGATGATGATGGAAGAGATAGGCAAGGGTCACCTGAGCCAGCGGCTGAAAATGGACCGCAAGGACGAGATCGGCCTCTTGGCAAGGGCCATGGATGCATTCGCCGACGACTTACAGACCAAGGTGGTGGGCACAATACAAAAAATGGCCAACAGCGATCTCAGCATGGAGATCGTGCCCAAGGACGCGCTGGACGAAATATCTCCAGCCATGAAAAAAACGATCGAATCCTTCCGCACCGTGGTGACCGAAGTACAGATCCTTACCAAGGCCACAATGGAAGGCCGTCTGAATGTCAGGGGCAATGTTGACAAACTGCAGGGCGTGTACCGGGATGTGGTGCAGGGTTTCAATTCATCGTTGGACGCGGTGACCGGTCCGCTGAACGAATTGGCCGCCATAATGGAAAAAATAGCCGCCAGAGACCTTTCGGCGCGGGTTAAAGGCGATTACAAGGGCGATTTTGATTCATTCAAGACCGCCGTCAACACAGCCGTGGAGAACCTCGACAAGGCCATGCAGCAAGTGGCCATCGGCGCTGAGCAGGTGGCATCGGCCTCGGTGCAGGTGAGCACCGGCGGGCAGGCCCTGTCGCAGGGAACATCCGAGCAGGCTTCATCGCTCGAGGAGGTATCCTCCAGCCTGCAGGAGATGTCGTCCATGATCCGAAAAAACACCGCCAATGCCAAGGAAGCCAAGGGGGTGGCCGATCAGACCAGGGAAAGTTCGGACAAAGGCGTGGAGAGCATGAGCAAGCTTTCCGGCGCAATCAATAAGATAAAGGCTTCTTCCGATTCCACCGCCAAGATAGTGAAGACCATTGACGAGATCGCCTTCCAGACCAATCTGCTGGCTTTGAACGCCGCAGTGGAAGCTGCCCGGGCCGGGGATGCCGGCAAGGGTTTCGCGGTGGTGGCCGAGGAGGTCCGCAATCTGGCCATGCGCAGCGCCGAAGCGGCCAAGAACACCGCCAACCTGATCGAGGACGCGGTAAAGAACTCGGAGAACGGGGTGGTCATCAATGCCGAGGTTCTCAAGAATTTCCAGGAGATCATCGAAAGGGCCAACAAGGTAAGCCAGGTGGTGGCAGAGATCGCCGCCGCCTCGGAACAGCAAGACCAGGGGATAAGCCAGGTGAACAAGGCGGTGGAGCAGATGAACCAGGTGACCCAGCAGAACGCCGCCAACGCCGAGGAGTCGGCCAGCGCCGCGGAGGAGATGTCATCCCAGTCCGAGGAGATGCGGAGCATGGTTCAGGGCTTTAAGCTGACCGGTTCCAGTGATTTCAACCAGGCCCTAAAGGCCAGCAGTCAGTCGGGTCACTATTTGCACAACCTGGTCATGGGTAAAAAGGGCGGCAAGGCCGCGGCCGGGATCCAGCCAGATCCCCGCAAGATAATTCCCCTGGACGAAAAGGATCACAACATACTCAAGACCTTCTGATCCAGAATTATTAGGCACAGAGCTGCACCGGCAGCTGGCTGAAGAAAATGCGGGCATAGTCGGTGCGGCCTGTGTCCTAAAAAAATAATCGCCCAAGCAAAACCGAAACCGGCAACCCAATAAGATAATGATGACCGATGCCAAGAACATAGATCAAGATGAGGCAGTGGACTTTTACTCGCTAAAATTGTCTAAGAAACAGTTCCGCCATATCAGCAATACCGTTTACAAGGTGTCGGGGATAGACCTGCACCAGGGCAAGGAGGAGCTGGTAAAGGCCCGGCTGCTGAAGCGGCTGAGGCATCTGCGTCTGAGCAATTTCGAACACTATCTTAAATATCTGGAGCAGGACCAGAGCGGGCTGGAGGTCCAGTCCATGGTGGACATGCTGACCACCAACAAGACCCATTTTTTCAGGGAATCGGAGCATCTGGATTTTCTCAAGCACGAGATCGTCCCCAAGCTTGACCGGGAAAAGGTCAGGATATGGAGCGCCGGATGCTCCTCGGGCGAGGAGCCTTATTCCATAGCCATTACCCTGATGGAAGCCCTGCCTGACATAGAGAAGACGGACGTCAGGATTTTGGCCACGGACATCTCGGAACGGATGATCGCCAAAGCCAGGGAAGGCCTTTACGAGCAGGAAACCCTTAAAACCCTGCCTCCGCAGTTGTGCCACAAATATTTCCGTATTTTACCGTCCTCCCAGTCACGCCGGTACCAGACGATAGACCGGGTTCAGTCCCTGGTGTCATTTGCCATGCTTAATCTGATGGAGGAATGGCCTATGGCCGGGCCTTTCGATGTTATATTCTGCCGCAATGTGATGATCTACTTCGACAAGCCCACCCAGGAGCGTCTGGTGCGGAGGTTCTGGCCGCTGCTGAAGGAAGGGGGTTATCTGATGGTGGGGCATTCAGAGAGCCTGACCTTTCTGTCCCACGAATACCGCTATGTTCAGCCGGCGGTTTACCAGAAAATAAAGGGTTACGCCAAGAATCTCAAGCGGCCGGCCATGGCGGTCCAGGAGGTTGCATCATGATCCATACGGTGGGGGTGGCCGGCATGATGGTGTCCCGGCAAAGCTCGGATATCCTGATAACTCATGCCTTAGGCAGCTGCCTGGGGATCACAGTATACGATTTCAAACAGAACATTGGAGGTTTATTGCATCCCATGCTGCCGGATTCCGGCATAGATAAAGCCAAGGTTGAGGCCAATCCCTTCATGTTCGTGGACAGCGGCCTGAGATTGCTGCTGGATAAGTTCTACCAGGCCGGATCGGAAAAAAGGAACTTGATAATCCGGGCGGCCGGAGGGTCCAGTTCCAAGACTAATGAAGAGGATGATTTTTTCCAGATCGGCCGCCGCAATTTCGTGAGTCTCAGAAAATTCCTGTGGGACGAGGGGCTGATGCTCAAAGCGTACGACATCGGCGGTTACGGCTCGCGGACGGTGACCCTGGAGATCGGCGGGGGCCGGATGACCATAAAAATAAACGGCAATGTCAAATATATATAAACACCGACCCCGGAAGGCGTTCTTTTAATGTCTTCAGGTTTGGTTAATACGGATCAGCAATAATAAAAAACGGGAATTGGGGGATAGAAAAATGGCTTTGAATACTCTGGTGGTCGATGACAGTTCGGTGATGCGCACGATCATCATCAAAACCCTGAAGCTGGCCGGGCTGTCTTTAGGGGAAGTGCTGGAAGCCGGCAACGGCCAGGAGGGCTTGAAGCTACTAGAGGACAACTGGGTGGACCTGGCTCTGGTGGACATCCACATGCCGGTGATGGACGGCGAGGAGATGATAAACCGGCTTAGGAAGAACAAGGAATACCACGACCTGCCGGTGATCATCGTCAGCTCCGAAAGCGACAGCGCCAGGATAGAGATGCTGCAGAAAAAAGGCGCCACCTTTATGCATAAACCATTCACTCCGGAAACATTAAGAGAAGCCATAATAGAAGCTACGGGGGTGAGCCATGAAGACCAGAGTTGAAAACGCGCTCAAAGAAGCGGGGCTTAAGACCTTCGAAGGAATTTGCTTCATGTACCCGGTGCCCGAGTTAAAGGAGATCCAGGAAATGCTTCCCCTGGAGGCCGCCGCCGAGGTGAAATACCGGGGAGATTTTTCCGGACGGATGATGATCGAGACACGGGGCGGCCTGTTCCAGGCCATCGCGGTCAACATGCTTTCCAGCCAGGACCCGACCGGGGAGCAAAAGATGGACGCCCTGGGGGAGGTAGCCAACATCATCTGCGGGAATGTGATCCCGGCCCTGGGGGGTATCAGCCAGGGATACAGGATAGAAGCTCCGAGATGTATACCGTTGAACGAAGTTCAAAATAATCTTTTAGGAGAACCCCTGGTGTCAATGGTATTTAATTTGAACCAGGGCCGGGCCGATCTGAAATTTTATGTGGACGGGTATTATCCCGCCCCGGAGAAAAATACTTGATTAAAGTGCTGGTGGTCGACGACTCGGCCCTGGTCCGCAAGATACTGACCGAGGAGTTGACCAAACATAAGGACATAACGGTGGTGGGCAGCGCCATTGACCCCTACGTGGCCCGCGACAAGATAGTGCGCCTTAAGCCGGACGTCATCACTCTGGACCTGGAAATGCCCAGGATGGACGGGCTGTCATTTTTATCCAAGCTGATGCGTTATCATCCCCTGCCGGTGGTAGTGGTCAGCTCGCTTACCCCGGCCAACAGCCAGAACGCCATCAGGGCTTTGGAACTGGGGGCGGTGGATGTTATCTGCAAGCCCGGCTCCAGCCTATCTTCGCCGGACATTTCGCGGCAATTGGCCAATGCCATCAGGGCTGCCGCCAAGGCCCGGATCGCCGGTCCAGCACCCGAGACCGCCGAAGCGGCCGACCGGGGCCGGCCATACAATTTTTCGCTTAAAACGACCCATAAGGTCATTGCCGTTGGAGCCTCAACCGGTGGTACCATTGCCATAGAAACTTTGCTGAGGGATCTTCCTTCCAACATTCCCGGGTTAGTGATTGTCCAGCATATGCCGGAGCATTTTACCGCCACTTTTGCCCAGAGGCTGGATTCGATCTGCATGATCGAGGTCAAGGAGGCCGAGGACGGCGATGCCGTAGTACCGGGGCGGGCCCTGATAGCACCGGGCGGCCGCCACATGGTGCTGGAGCGAAGCGGGGCCTTCTACCAGGTCAGGATCAAGGACGGGCCCATGGTCCACCACCAGCGCCCCAGCGTAGATGTGCTTTTCCATACGGCGGCCAAGCAGGCCGGCGAGAATGCCATCGGAGTCATCCTGACCGGCATGGGGGTGGACGGGGCGGCCGGTCTGCTGGCCATGAAGGAAAGGGGGGCTTACACCATAGCCCAGGACGAGGCCAGCTCGGTGGTATACGGCATGCCGGGCGAGGCGGTCAAAATTGGGGCTGCCTGCCGGGAACTGCCCCTGTCCGGGATCGGCGCTAAAATACTTGAGTTTCTGACCGGCCCGGAACTGCAACCCGATAACAAAGCAATTTCCTAAAATAACATATAATCCTAAAAAACAACATGATCAAGATCCTTTTATATGATACGGCCCTTACAGAGTGGCCTTTGTTCGATGAAACACTTCCTTCAGCGAATTACGATCTCATCAAGCTCGGGACATTCTGCGAGGCGCACACCGCCTTGCTAACCGGCCATTATGACGTGTTGCTGCTGCGGGTGGGAAGGGAACAAACCCGGCAGATATGGAATCTGATAACCGATTACCAAAGCGTTACTCCCCTGGGTCCGGTGGTGCTGATCTACGATGAGATAACTGTTGACTCTTTGAACCACGCCCTATATTACGGGGTAAGGGATTGTCTGAAATTCAGCGACATCAGCACCACCCTGGGTTTCTCGGTCGGGATGACCCTGGACCGGTGCCGCGACCTGCAGGCCCGGATAGCCGGTCTGGAAAAACAGCGGTTCGAGGAACAGATCGACCGTCTGCAGAACGCCCTCTCACACGAGCTCAATAACATCTTTTCACTGCAGGATGATCTGAATAATTCAGGACAGCAGCTGTTGAGTGTACTGGTGAACGCCCTGGAGATAGCCGATCCCTATGTGCGGGGGCATTCCCAGCGGGTGGCCGCCCTGGCAAAGAAGATAGCCGGGCGGATGAACCAAGGCTACCTGATGTCACATGGGATCTTCGAGCTGGCCGGGCTGGAGACGGCGGCCCTGCTTCATGACATCGGCAAGCTGGGTATACCAGACAGTATTCTCAACAAACGGAAAAAACTTTCCGAGGCCGAATGGAAGCTGATCAAAAGACACCCGGTCATGGGGGCCGATATCGTGGCCAATATCGGGCATCTTAACGACATCGCCCCGGACATCAGGTCGCATCACGAACGGTGGGACGGAACCGGTTATCCCCAGGGCCTTAAGGGCCAGGATATCCCCATCAAGGCCAGAATACTTTCCCTGGCCGATGCCTTTGACGCCATGGTTTCGCCCAGAATTTACCGGGAGACCAGGCTGCTGCCGGAAGCAGTGGATGAGATAAAAAAAGGCGCCGGGACTCAGTTCGATCCCCAGGTGGTGGAGGGATTGCTTTGGGTGGCCGGGGATAAATGAAGACAATGAAATGCATTTAGAAATTAAGAATATCACTTAAGGGAGAAGATCAAAATGAACGAAGTTAAAAACAAAAAAAAATGCCCGGTGCTGGTGGTGGACGACTCCGAGTTCGTGGCCCGTCTTATGATCAAAATGCTGGATGAGACCGGTTATCAGGTGGTGGGGCACGCCAAGAACGGTCAGGATGCCCTGGCAAAGTACCGGGAACTTAATCCAGAGATAGTGACCATGGACATCATCATGCCCAGCATGGGCGGCATAGAGGCCATTTCCGAGCTGTTCAAGATAAACCGCCGGGCCAAGGTGCTGGTGGTCAGCGCCATGGGGCACGCCAACATCGTGGATCAGGCCATGAAGATCGGAGCCAAGCACTACATCCTTAAACCGTTTCAAAAAGAGGAATTTTTGAAGGCGGTGGACATAGTTCGTGATGCGGCTTAGAAGGAGAATGAAAATATGAAAAGCGATTTCGTCCATCCTTTCGTGGATGCCGCCGTCAAAGTGATGGAAGAGGCCACGGGGACCAGGGTCCGCCGCGGCAGCGTGGCACTGATAGCCTCGCCCATCTCCACCCTGGGGGTGGCCAGCATCATCGGGATACTGGGAGAGGCCGAGGGGCGGATGGTGATAGATCTCTCTCCCGAAACCGCCTGCAAGCTGGCCTCCAGCATGAACGGTCAGGAAATATCCGAATACGACGAACTGGTCACCTCCACCATCAACGAACTGGCCAACATGGTGGGCGGCCGGGCTGTTTCGGAACTGGTCAACCGGGGGCACCAGTTGGATATCACCCCGCCCACAATATTTACCGGCAGGGAAATGGAGGTATCCAACACTGAATTAGAAACTGTGGTCGTACCGCTGGAGACGGATTTCGGTCCGGTAATGTTGAACATTGCAGTCAGGATAAAATAACCTAAGGCTTTAATGTTCCGACTTATATAGCATTATCAGGGATGGCTTGTTTTCTTTTTTAAATCCTTGAAAAAAGAAAAGCCGCTGCATTAAACAGCGGCTTTCGCTTTGTCCCAAAAAACATTGTTGGAAGATATTGCTGAGTTGATCATTTCAGCGGTATGTTATAGGGGCTTGATTTCCGGAGCCCGGTATTGTATAGTTATTCTACGCTTAACCGGACGCGGTCAATACCGCAAATGCCACCATCAATATATTGTTATCATGTCCGCAGCCATAAGATATCAAACATCTCTGTTGTGGATCAATGACGGGGCCGCTCTCCGCCCTTATCCGGTCTGCCGCCGCAAGGCGGAAGTGCTTTGGCTGATGGGCCGCTGGCAGGAGACGGAGCCGGTCTACCGCCGCAACCTAGAATGGGCTGCGGCGGAACCGGCCCTGGCCGTCCAGAGCCTGAACGATCTGGGCTGGGTGCTTTCGCTGAGGGGCGGGGGCGATGAAGCTCTGGAGCTGTTCGGGCGGGCGGCGGTGATCAGTGAAAGGGCTGGCGACAAGGCCGGCCTGGCCTGCGCCCTGCGCTATTCCGGCAATGTCTTTCAGCGCCGGGGCGCCAGCGGCGAAGCGCTGGATCATTATCTCCGGGCCTTGGAGCTTTCCCGGCAGGCCGGGGATGAGACGGGCATGGCCGGCACGCTCAACAGCATCGCCAACATCGAGAGCCTTCGGGGCGACCATCCCGGCTCGCTGGCCCGCTACCAGCAGGCGCTGGAGATATTGGAACGCATCGGCAGCGCCTCCCAGCAGGCGGTGGTGATCGGCAACATCGGGGTGGTCTATTGCGAGATGCGGGAATTCGGTAAGGCTTTGGGGATGTTCCACCGGGCGGCAACGTTCTCCGCGTCCGCCGGCGATAAATTCCAGCACGCCGCCGCCCTGGGCAACATGACCTTGCTGCACACCCAGCTCGGCGAATATACGGTGGCCCAGGAAATGGCCGGGCAGCGGATCAAGATCGCCCGGGAGGTCGGCGACGAAAAGGGTCTGAGCGTCAGCCTGAACCACCTGGGGATCATCCATGCCGCCTTGAGGGATCACGGCAAGGCAGCAGACTACTTTGAACAGGCGATCGTCATCGCCCGCCGGCAGGGCATCCGTTATTTTCTCAAGGATTTTTTGATTCAATTGGCCGAGACCAGCATCGCGGTTGGCGACACCCTGAGGGCGGAGGCGGCCCTGGACGAAGCCCGGACGGTGGCGGCGGAGATCGGGGACGCTGCAGGCACGCTTAAATGCCGGAAGTTGGCTGCCGACCTAACAGCGCTTACCGATCCCGGCGCCGCCGCCGCCCAGTTGGAAGCGTTGTTGCCGGAGTCTTCCAACGAAGCGCTGACGGCCGACATCCATGACACACTGTTCGCCATAGGCCGGAGCCCGGAACATCGCGAGCAGGCGGCGGCGCTTTACCGCAAGTTGCATCTGCAGACGCAGGCAGTGGAGTATGCCGAGAAACTGGCCCGGCTTGATGCCTAAACTAGATCATTTGGAGTCTGGGAACGTTACAAAAGCCGCAGTGAAAACTGCGGCTTTTGTATATATAAAGCAGTACGCCCGGGAAGATTCTAACCTCTGACTTACAGATTGGTAATCAGTTGCTTTCTCCAATTGGGCTTTGGGTGCAAAAGAATAATGATCAAAGAGAGACTTTTAGCTACTTTTTGACTTTGAACTAACTTTATAATAGTTGAAAGTCTGATCCAGGTTTAACTTAATAACTTTGGAATGATAATCAGAGACTGATTATACCGATATTTGACTTTGAGTTATAGAAAATGATATAATATTGTAATAATGTCATTCAAAAATAAGTAATAGCACAATATTACAATAACGAGCATTAGATCCAGTTTGAAGCTTTACAATAGGCATATACGTAATTGATAAATAATTATTAAAAATAACATAGATCTCTAAAAATGAGACTGTAAAAAAATAATAAGATCACAGTAATAAAACGAGTAACATGATGATGAATAATAGCTTAACTAAAATTCTGCAATGTGTTTCAGACGAGAATAGGAAAGGAATTAATTATATAACCGGTGAATCCTCAGAAAGCTTTATTTCCTATAATCGTCTTTACCGCGTTTCGCTTTCAATGCTATATTGCCTGCAGCAGAGGGGCCTAAAAGCCGGGGATAAGCTGGTATTTCAAATTGAAGACAGCCAGGAATTCATTAATGTATTCTGGGCTTGCCAACTCGGCGGCATTATTCCTATTCCGGTCACTGTAGGGAATAATGACGAACATCGTTTAAAAGTATTTAAAATTAGCGATATACTTGGCTCCTGCCGTTTGATAGCGGTTAAAACCTGGGCAGAAAAAATGGGCAAGTTCGCCTCGGCCAGCGGTCTAGGCAATTCCTGGGAGAAAATAAAAGCAGATCTTATTTTACTGGAAGAACTTCAAACCGAGGCTCAGCCGGGTCTGATTGCCGGCATCAAGCCAGACGATACCGCTTTCATCCAATTTTCATCAGGTTCAACTTCTGATCCCAAGGGAATAATTCTGACCCACCGAAATCTGCAGATCAACATCGACGCCATGATCCGCGGCTCCAAACTGTCCTCCTCCGATTCCACCTTAAGCTGGATGCCGCTGACCCACGATATGGGTCTGATCGGATTCCATTTGGTGCCATTGGCTGCAGCCGCAAACCAGCACATCATACCCACCCAACTGTTCATCCGCCACCCAATGATTTGGATGGACAAGGCATGTAAGCACAAGGCCACGATACTTTCCTCGCCCAATTTCGGCTACAAACATTTCATGTCATCCTTCTCTCCGGAAAAGCACAAGGACTGGGATCTTTCGCATGTCCGTCTGATCTTCAACGGGGCCGAACCGATATCGGCCGAGATCAGCCGGACTTTTTTGCATAGCCTGGCCGGCGCCGGCCTCAAGGAGAACGCAATGTTTCCGGTATACGGTTTGGCCGAAGCCAGCCTGGCCGTGTCCTTCCCCCCGGTGGAGGAAGAACTAAAGCCGATTCAGGTTGACCGGGGATCGCTTAAGGTTGGCAAGCCTGTCAAAGAGATCAGTTCTAACGATGCCGTTAACGGCATGACCTTTGTCGATCTTGGCTCTCCGGTCGATGACTGCAATGTAATGATCAGCGATGATGACGAAAATGCCCTGGAGGAAAATGTTTTAGGCCACGTATTGATAAAGGGCGGCAATGTAACCAAGGGCTATTTCAACAACCAAGCGGCCACCGAGAAAACGATAAACCAAAAGGGATGGTTGGATACCGGAGATCTGGGATATTTGCGCAATGGCCGGCTGGTCATCACCGGCCGGGCCAAAGACATCATCTTTATCAACGGGCAGAACTACTATCCCCACGACATCGAACTGATAGCCGACGGCTTTGAGAGCATCAAACTGGGGGAGATAGCCGTATGCGGTGTATTCAACAAATCCGCGATGAAAGAGGAGGCGGTCATCTTCCTGCGGTCCAAAGCCGGTTTGGACAAGTTCGCACCGCTGGCGGTGAAATTGAAACAACATCTCAGCAAAAAACTGGGGTTCGAAGTGGGGGAGGTGGTCCCGGTAAAAGTCATACCCAAAACCACCAGCGGCAAGATCCAGCGCTACAAGCTGGGCCAGGCTTATGGTGCCGGCCATTATGACGACCTCCTGAAGGAACTCCGGGATATCATCGCACTGCAGGAAAAGGAACGAAGGATCGACCCCCCCAGGAATGATGGCGAAAGATCCCTGCACAGTCTTTGGAGGGAACTATTGGATAGGGAAGACATCAGCATCAATGACGACTTCTTTGCATTGGGCGGCGATTCCCTGAAGGCGGTACGGCTGGCGGCAGCTATCAAGCAAAGAATAAAAAAGGAGATAACAATTGATGAAATATTCGAAAATCCGACAATCACATCTTTAGCGTATCTGCTTGAAGCACGGCCGGGAAGCACATACACTCCGGTTCCCAAAGCTGAAATAAAAAAGCACTATCCTCTGTCGGCGGCCCAAAAACGTATCTTCATCTTGAGCCAGATGGACCCCGAAGACCTAAGCTACAACCTGCCGGCCGCCTTGATGATCGAAGGCCGGCTGGATCACGGGCTATTGGAGGATTGTTTTAGGAAGTTGATCGCCAGGCATCAGTTGCTCAGGGCATCCTACGGCATCATAGGCAACGAGCCCAGGCAGACCATACATGACGAGGTACCATTCCGGTTGGAAACCACCAAGGTTTTGGAAACGGACGTTCAATTTATTATCGAAGATTTCGTCCGCGCCTTCGATCTTAAAAGGGCACCATTGCTGAGAGCCAAATTACTGCAATTATCTGATGAAAAGAACCTCCTGCTCTTTGATATCCATCACCTGATCTCCGACGGCACCTCGCTGGGCATTCTGATCGGGGAACTTTCATCCCTATATCAGGGGCAGCCCCTGCCTGAGCCGGATTGCGAATATACCGATTATGTATCATGGCAGGAGGAAAGACAGAAAAGCGATGAATTCATGGCTTCCGGCAAATACTGGCTGGAAACATTCAGGGACGGAATTCCGGTGCTGGATCTGCCATCAGACAATCAGCGCCCTGCCAAACAAAGCCATCGGGGGAGCCGGTTGCATTTTACCCTGTCTTCGGAGGTTACTTTCCGGCTGAAGGAATTGGCCAGGGAAAACAGGTCTACTTTATACATGACCCTGTTGGCGGCCATAAGTGTGCTGCTGTCCCGGCACAGCGGGCAGCAGGACATGGTCATAGGATCTCCGGTAGCCGGCCGGGCTCATGACGACCTGAAGAAGACGGTGGGCATGTTCGTCAACACTCTGGCGTTAAGGTGCCGGCCGGAGGGTGAAAATAGATTTGCCGATTATCTTGAAGAAGTCAGCCGGATATGCTTTGAAGCATACAACCACCAGGAGTATCCCTTTGAAGAATTGGTGGAAAAAATAGTCAGAAACCGGGACCTGAGCCGGAATCCTCTTTTTGATGTAATGTTCACCCTGCAGAACATAGAACTGCCGGAATTTGATATTCCTGGTTTGAAGTTCAAACCGTACCGGTTTGAAAGAAGCACGGCCCAGTTCGATCTGACGTTTGAAGCCAGGGAGGAGCAGGGCGGGCTCAGCTTTACCCTTGAATACAACAGCCAGCTGTTCGAACGGGACCGTATCGAGAGGATGATCGGGCACCTGAAGAATATCCTGGAGGAGGTGACCAAAGACCCCGGGATAAAACTGTCGGAGATGGAGATCCTGCCGGAAGCCGAGAAACACCGGTTGCTGGTGGAGTTCAACGATACGGCTCTGGAGTATGACCGCAAAAGGACAGTAGTGGACCATTTCGAGGAAACAACCGCGATGTGCCCGGACAGGATCGCTTTGGCCTTCGCCGGCCAGGAGATGAGCTACAGAGAGCTTAATGATCGGTCCAACCTGATAGCCGGGGAACTGCGAAAGGCCGGAGTGGTCAGGGAGAGCATAGTGGGACTGATGGCCGACCGCGGCTTGGGGATGATGGCAGGATTGTTGGGGATTATGAAGGCCGGGGGTGCCTATCTGCCCATAGATCCGGTGTATCCTATAGACCGGATAGATTACATGCTGGCAGACAGCGGGGCCGGTTGGCTGGTGGGAGATGCGAACAACCTCGGCAGAGTGAAATATGCCGGGATCAATGTTCCGCTGGAGGGGCTGATGGCGTTGACAGGTGAGGCGGCCAACCCGGAGAGGGTCAGCCGCCCGGAAGATCCGGCTTATATCATCTACACCTCCGGCTCCACCGGCCGCCCCAAGGGAGTGATGGTAGAGCACAGGAATTTGACCAATTTTATCCTGGGGATGGACGACGTGATCAGTTTCAACCGGGAAAATACGATCCTATGCCTGACCACCATTTCGTTCGATATCTTTTTCCTGGAAAGCATCCTGCCGTTGACCTTGGGAATGAAAGTGATCGTGGCCGGTACAGAAAGCCAGCGCGATCCGCTGCTGCTAAGCCGCCTGGTAACGGAGAACAGGATCGGCCTGATGCAGATCACTCCTTCACGGCTTCAGATGCTCCTTGCCGACGAGGCCGGCGCCGGATGCCTGAAAAACGTCAAATGCCTGCTGGTGGGCGGGGAGGTCCTGCCGGCCGCCTTGCTGAAAGAAGCGCGAAAGCACACCAAGGCAGATATATTCAACATGTACGGTCCTACGGAGACCACCATTTGGTCCGCGGTGAAGAACCTGGGCGGGTCGGAAAAGGTCACCTTAGGCCGGCCCATAGCCAACACCAGGATATTTATCACAGGGAAAAACCGGCTTCAGCCGATAGGGGTTCCCGGGGAACTTTGGATCGGCGGGGAAGGCGTGGCCCGCGGATACGCCAATGCTCCGGAAATGACCGCAGACAGGTTCGTGACGTTCCCGCAGTACGATGCCTTGCCCATCTACCGGACCGGGGACCTGGCCAGGTGGCTGCCGGACGGAGAGATTGAGTTCCTGGGGAGGAACGACAACCAAGTGAAGGTCCGCGGTTACAGGGTCGAGCTGGGCGAGATAGAAGACAGGCTGGCGGAGTATCCTGGCATCAAAGAAGCGGCGGTGACGGTGCGAGAGGACGCCGGCGGGAACCAGATCCTCTGCGGCTATTATTCCGCCCTGCAAGGCATCCAGCCGCAGGAGATCAGGAAACACATGGCGCAAAGCCTGCCGGAATACATGGTCCCATCGCACCTGATGCAAATGCCGGCTCTTCCCCAGACCCATAACGGAAAGATAGACCGCAAGGCCCTGCCGGATCCTTCCGGTCAGGCCGAGGTAGACGCCAAGCTCCCGCCCCGGAATCCTATTGACGAAGGATTGGCAGACATATGGAAGGAACTGCTGGGTTTGGCGGAAATAGGGATCGACGATAATTTCTTCTGGCTGGGAGGGCACTCTTTAAAAGCCACCGTCATGGCATCAACCATCAGGAAGAAGTTCGGGGTGGAAGTGCCGTTGATCCGGATATTCGAACAGCCGACCATCAGGCAGATCTCGGATGCCATCGCCCAGGCCCGGACGGTGGCCAGGGAGGAGATACCGGCCGCCCCTGAAAGGGAAAGCTATCCGCTGTCGCCGGCCCAAAAACGGCTGTACGTATTGAATCAGTTCGAGAAAGATTCCACGGTTTACAATCTGCCGGCGGCATTTTGGGTGGATGGGGAACTGGACATGCTAAAGTTAAAAAATGCATTATTGGCCTTGATCGAAAGACACGACTCGCTGAGAACCTGCTTTGAGGTCAGGGAAGATCAGCCGGTCCAGATCATAGGAAAGAACGTTGACTTTGAGGTCGAGGATATTGCTGCAGGCGCAGATGGGATCGAAAATGCCATCCAGTGTTTCATCCGTCCCTTTGACCTGGGAAAGGCGCCGCTGATGCGGGTAGGACTGCTGAAGGAAGGGAACCGGAGCCTGCTGCTGTTCGACATGCACCACATCATCTCCGACGGGGAATCTCTGGGCCTGATCATCAAGGAAATATCAACCCTGTATCGCGGCCAGAAAAGTGAGGCTCTGCGGTTACAGTATAAGGACTATTCCGTTTGGCAGGAGACCCATATTTCCGGGGAGCAGGTGAAGGCGCAGGAAAAATACTGGCTGGAGAGGTTCAGCGAAGATGTGCCGTTGCTGGATCTGCCGTCCGATTTTACCAGGCCTTCGGTCCAGAGCTTCGAAGGGGACAGGGTGTCTTTCCGCCTGGATCCGCGGCTTTCCGGCAGCATCCGCCGGCTGGCCAGGGAAAACGGGGCGACCCTTTACATGACCTTACTGGCCGCCTATTCCATTTTGATTTCCCGATATAGCCGGCAGGAGGATCTGGTGGTCGGCACGCCGGTGGCCGGCCGGGCCCACGGCGGCCTGGATCAGCTGGTGGGGATGTTTGTCAACACCCTGGCCCTGAGAATCAAGCCGGAAGGAGGAAAAAGTTTCGGACATTTTTTGAACGATGTCAAGGCCTGTGTGATGGAGGCCACACAGAATCAGGATTATCCATTTGACCGGTTGGTGGAGAAATTGGCCATTCCCCGGGATGTCAGCCGGAATCCCCTGTTCGATGCGATGTTTGCCATGCAGGAGACGGATGATAGTAACATCGAATTCTCGGGCATAAGACTAAAGCCTTACCCGCTTAAGACCGGCATCTCGCAATTCGATCTGACAATGGATGCAGTTGATTCCCCGTCCGGCATACTGATCATTCTTGAATACAGCAGCAGGCTGTTCGGGCGGGATCGGATCGAGCGGATGGGAGATCATTTTAGGAATATCTTGGAGGAGGTCAGCCGGGATCCCGGCATAAAATTGTCGGAGATCGACATCCTATCCGAAGCAGAAAGGCGGAAGCTTTTGGTGGAGTACAACGGTGGCAGCCTGGAGTACGACCGCAAGCGGACGGTGGTGGAACAGTTTGAAGATCGGGCCGGGAGTCAGCCGGAAGATAAAGCCATAGTTTTCAACGGCCAGGAGATGAGCCATGGGGAGCTGAATAACAGAGCCAACCTGATAGCCGGTGAGCTGAGGGGCCTGGGGGTGACCAGGGAGAGCATAGTAGGATTGATAGCGGACAGGGGCTTGGGGATGATGGCGGGGCTGTTGGGGATATTGAAAGCCGGGGGCGCCTACCTTCCGATAGATCCGGAGTATCCGCTGGAGCGGATAGAGTACATACTCAAGGATAGCGGGGCTGGGTGGCTGTTGGGGGACGATGCCAGTCTGGCTAAGGTTGCCCATGAGGTAAGGAAAGTGGGTCTGAATGAACTGATGTCCAGAAGCGGGGAAGCGGCCAATCCGGAGAGGGTCAGCCGCCCTGAGGACCTGGCCTACATCATCTATACCTCCGGCTCCACCGGCAGACCCAAGGGGGTGATGGTGGAGCACCGGAACCTGAACGCCTATGTGCATAGTTTCCTCAATCAATGCGGCACCAGCGGCAGGGACGTGATGCTCCAGCAGGCATCCATCACGTTTGATACCAGCGTGGAGGAGATATTTCCCATTCTGTTGTCCGGGGGAAGGCTGGTGCTGGCTTCCAAGCAGGAGGTCAACGATACCGCCAGGCTGAAAGAGCTGATAACCAGGAATAATGTAACGGTGGTCAGCTGTTCCCCCCTGCTACTCAACGAACTCAACCAGCCGCCGGTGACAGGGTGTGTACAAACATATATCAGCGGCGGCGACGTTTTGAAATACGGACACATGTCCAACCTAACAGAGCGGGCCAGAGTCATCAACGGTTACGGACCAACCGAGACCACGGTGGCCGCCATCTTTTACCAATGCCGTGGGGATGAGCAGGGCGCGGTCCCCATCGGGCGCCCGATCGCTAACTGGCGGGCATATCTGGTAGATAAATACGGTAAGCCGGTCCCAATTGGGGTGCCGGGAGAGATCCTGCTGGGGGGCGAGGGAGTGACCCGGGGTTATCTGGGACGTCCCGAACTCACGGCGGAAAAGTTCATCCAGGACCCCTTCACCGGACGGGGCCGGTTATACCGGAGCGGTGACCTGGCCCGGTGGAGGACGGACGGGAATATCGAATTCCTTGGCCGGGCCGATCAACAGCTTAAAATCAGGGGATTCAGGATCGAGCCCGGGGAGATCGAGGCCAAACTGATGTCCCATCCTTCGATCAGCGAAGCAGCGGTGGCGGCCTTGGCCGGTGAAGATGGGAACAAGTATCTTTGCGCCTATATAGCATCCGGCCAGGAACTGACCGTGATGGAACTCAGGGAATACCTTTCGGGCGACCTGCCCGAATACATGATCCCGGCCCGGTTCGTTTGCCTGGATAAACTGCCGGTCACTTCTCACGGCAAACTGGACCGGAAAGCCTTGGAGAGACTGGATGGAAGGATGAGCCTGGGATCCCAGTACCTGGCTCCCTCGGGAGAGATGGAGTCCCGGCTGGCCGTGATCTGGCAGGAAGTGCTGGGGGTGGAGCAGGTGGGCGTCAACGACAACTTCTTTGCCCTGGGCGGGGATTCCATAAAAGCCATCCAGATAATGGCCCGGCTGGGGCGGCAGGGCTATGGTTTCGAGATGGCGGAGCTGTTCCGGGCGCCGACGGTCAGGGAACTGGCCCTGAACTGCAAAGCCTCCGGCATTCAGGCGGAGCAGGGTCCGGTGACCGGGGAGGTGCCGCTGACCCCGATTCAGAGATATTTCTTTGCCCGGAACTTCACCGACCGGCATCACTGGAACCAGTCGGTCATGCTTTCGGCCCGGGATGTTCTGGATGCCGCCCTGATAAAACAGGCCTTTGCTCATCTCATCGCACATCATGATGCTTTGCGGATGGTCTACCGCTTTGAAAATGACAACGTGATCCAGTATAACCAGGGAATGGAGCAGCATCTATTTTCCTTCAGAGAAGCTGACCTGCGCGGAGTGCTCGACATCAGAAAAGAGGCAGATGAGATTTCAGGCCAGATCCAGGCCGGACTGGACCTGGAAAGAGGTCCGCTGGTCTCTCTGGGATTGTTCCGGACAGATCAGGGGGATCACCTGCTGATAGTCATCCATCATCTGGCGGTCGATGGCGTTTCCTGGCGTATTTTACTGGAAGACCTGTCCATGCTCTATGACCAGCTCTTGAAAGGCGCTGCGGCCGGATTGCCGCCCAAAACGGTCTCCTTTAAAACCTGGGCGGAAAACCTTGACAAATACGCCCAAAGCAGCATGTTGCAGAGGGAGAAGGACCATTGGCAGGGCTTGGTCAAATGCGGAGCCCGGCAGTTGCCAAAGGACGGGCCAGCCGGGGATGACACCCAAGCCCAATCAGCGATCGAGGACTTCCAATTGACGGCAGACCAGACCGCAAAGCTGAATGGCCCGGCGCACCAGGCATACAATACAGAGATCAACGATCTGCTGCTGTCGGCCCTGGCCCTTGCGGTCCGGGAGTGGACCGGCTTAGACAGCATTGCCGTGAATCTGGAGGGGCACGGACGCGAGCAGGCTTTAGGGCCGCTGGACGTAAGCCGGACGGTGGGTTGGTTCACCAGCCAGTACCCGGTGATCTTGGAAATTCCGGGAAGCGGGGACCTGGGCTATATCATAAAAAGCATCAAGGAAAGCCTGAGAAATGTTCCCAACAAGGGGATCGGCTACGGCCTGCTGAGATACATGTCAAAGGCCAAAGCAGGCGAATACGACCTGACCCCGGAGATCAGCTTCAATTACCTGGGGCATTTTAACGATCACGGCAATAACGGCAAGTTCGGATTGTCAGAAATGCCGGCCGGGGCAATGCTGTCGCCGCGCTCGCAGCGGGATCATGCCCTCGACATCAATTGCTTGGTACTGAAGGGGCGGTTGACGGTCAAGGTAAGCTACAACCGGCAGCAGTACCGGGAGGAGACTATCGGCAGATTCCTGAAACATTTTTCCGGTAGTTTGAATTCCATTATCGGCCATTGCCTGGGGAAGGAGACCAGCGAATCCACCCCCGCCGACTACGGCGCCAAGGACCTTTCGATGGAAGAACTGGGAGATATTCTGGATATGGTGGATTCCATTTAGATTAAGGAGAAAATAGATGTCAAAAAAAGCCAAGGTACAAAAGATATATCCCCTGTCCCCGATGCAGGAGGGGATGCTTTTCCACCATCTGATGGACAAGCACCAGGACGATTATATCCTGCAGACCACACTGGATATAGAAGGCCAGCTCAACCGGGAACTCTTCGAAAAAAGCTTCAATCTTTTATTGGAGCGCCACGAAGTGCTGAGATCAGTTTTCATGCACGAAAAAGTGCAGAAGCCAAAGCAGGTGGTGCTGGAGAAGCGGGAGCTGAAGATAAACTATCTGGATGTTTCGGGAAGAAGCGCGGAAGAGACCGGCAATCTGGTCAAAAACACCGAGGCCGGTGACCGGGCCAGGGGCTTCGATCTGACCAAGGATGTGCTGATGCGGGTGACGGTCCTGGTCAAAAGCCCTTCTTCCTTCACCGTGATCTGGAGCTACCATCACATATTGATGGATGGCTGGTGCTTCGGGGTCATTGTCTCGGAGCTGTTGGAAACATACCGGGCGCTGGTCAAGGGGCTTTCTCCGGCCCTCTCCGCCGTACCTCCGAACGGCAGGTACCTGGAGTGGCTGGACAAGCAGGACCGGGAACAGGCGCTGGCCTATTGGAAGGATTATCTCGGCGATTACGAGAACGTAGCCTCGCTTCCACAGATCTCCTCAGTTCAGGATCAGGGCTTTGGGGAGGTCAATCTCGTCCTGGACCGGTCCCATACGGAGATGCTTTCCGATCTGTCCCTAAAGCACGGGACCACGGTCAGCACCGTGTTTCATACGGTCTGGGGGCTGCTTTTCCAGCGATATTGCAATCTGGACGATGTGGTCTTTGGTTCGGTGGTCTCGGGCCGGCCGGCCGAGGTGGAAGGAATAGAAAAAATGGTGGGGTTGTTCATCAACACCTTGCCGGTGCGTTTGCAGAACAGTAAAGGACTTAAATTCAGTGAAGCCTTGAGTTCTGTCGGGAGATCCATGATCGGGGCGGAAAAACACAGTTTTGTCCAGTTGTCGGAGATACAGTCTTTGACCGAGGTAAAAAACAACCTGTTCGATCATATCCTGGTTTTCGAGAATTACCCGCTGGACCGGAGCATCAAGGAACTCAACCTGGGAAAGGAGATCGGGTTCCGGATCACCGGAGTGTCGGCCCAGGAGAGAACCCATTACAAGCTGACGGTAATAGTGTTTCCCGGCCCCCTGATGACGGTCAAGCTGGTTTATGACCGTTCGGCCGTTGGCGAGGATTTCATACAAAAGATCGGTGGCCACTTGGACAAGGTGCTGGAAGCGGTGCACGCGGACCAGGAGATGCCGGTGGATCTGGTCGATATGCTTACCGACGATGAAAAAGACAGGGTGTTGAACCTGTATAATGATACCCGGGCCGAATATCCCAGCCACATGACCATTCCGGAATTATTTGAGGAACAGGTCAAGAAAACTCCCCACCATATAGCCGTTTCGTACGAAGGACGGCATCTGACCTATCACGAGCTCAATGAAAGAGCAAACCAACTGGCCGGCAAGCTGAGGGACAAGGGGGTAAAGCCCGGCACAGTGACGGCAGTGATGCTGGACCGTTCGATCGAGATGATCGCCGGCATCCTGGCGGTGATGAAGGCCGGCGGGGCCTTCCTTCCGATCGATCCGGAATGCCCGGAGGAGCGCCTGTCTTATCTGCTGGAGGATAGCGGGGCCGACATCATCCTTTCGCTGGGGCATCTTTTCAGGAAGATACATTTCAAGGGCCAGGCCATCAATCTCGAAGACAGGGAGCTCTATTCCGGAAGCGGACTGAACCGGGCTCCGGGGTGCCGGCCCGGCGACCTGCTATACATCATCTACACCTCGGGCACCACAGGAAAACCAAAAGCGGTGATGCTGGAGCACCGGAACATGGTGAATCTGGTCTGCTTCCAGTATCAAAAGACCAACATCGATTTTACCGGCAATGTAATGAACTTCATCACCGTGAATTTCGATGTCTGCTATCAGGAGATATTCTCCACCCTGCTGGCCGGAGGGCGGCTTTTCGTGATCGATGACGCCAAGAAGCGCGATATCAAGAGGCTGATGAGTTTCATCGGAGAGAACAATATCAGCGTAGTTTTTTTCCCCACCTCCTTCCTGATCTTCCTGACCGGCGAGCAGGAATACCTTGATCTGCTGCCTGGGTGCATCAGGCATATCATAACTGCCGGGGAACAGCTGATCGTCAGGGAATCATTCCGGGAATACCTTAAAAGGAACGAACTGCATCTGCACAACCATTACGGACCTTCCGAGACCCATGTGGTCTCCACTTACGTGATATCGCCCGGAGGGCCGATCCCGGAGTTGCCGCCGATCGGCTTGCCGGTAAGCAATACAAGGCTGTACATCATGAACCGCGGCCTGAAGCTTCAGCCTTCGGGAGTGGCCGGAGAACTGTACATATCCGGCGACTGCGTGGGGAGGGGATATTACGGGCGAGACGAGCTGACCAGTGAAAAATACCTTCCTGATCCCTTCTATGAGGGCCAAACGATGTACCGCACCGGTGACATGGTACGGCGCCTGCCGGATGGGAATATAGAGTATCTGGGACGCATGGACAACCAAGTCAAGATCCGCGGGTTCAGGATAGAACTGGGAGAGATAGAAAGCCAGCTGATGGCGCATCCGGACATCAAAGATGCGGTGGTGCTGGCCAAGAAGGATCAATTGGGCGGCAAATTCCTTTGTTCTTATGTGGTGGCGCCTAATTCCCTGCATACGGACGCGTTGAGGGAGTTTTTGGCAAAGGAACTGCCGGATTACATGATACCCTCGTATTTTGTACATATCGAAAAAATGCCCTACCGCCCCAACGGAAAAGTCGATTGGCACCGCCTTCCAGAATGCCAGGCCAACCTGAGGGAAGAGGTGGAGTTCGTGCTTCCCGCCAATGTTACCGAACAGCGCCTGGCCGACATCTGGAAGGAGATACTTTCTGTGGGAGTGGTGGGGGTCAGGGACAATTTCTTTGAACTGGGAGGACATTCCCTCAAGGCCATGTCGCTGGTATCGCGGATCAACAAGGAATTTAGCGTGGATGTCCCGATAAGGACGGTCTTTAAAATGCCTACGGTCAGGGAATTGTCAGATTACATCCGTAAAGCAAAGGAATCGATATTCACCGCGATAGAACCCATTCCGGAAAAGGAGCATTATCTTCTGTCGTCAGCCCAGACCAGGATATTTGTGCTGAACCAATTTGATAAAAGAAACACCAATTACAATATGCCGGCCCTGCTCCGGATAGACGGTGTGCTGGACCGGGACCGGCTGGAGCAGGCCTTTGTGAAGCTGATCGCCCGGCACGAGTCGCTCCGGACCTCCTTTGAAATGATAGACGGGGTGCCGGTACAGCGGGTGCATAGGCAGTCGTCATTTGCCATCCAGTATCAAGAAGCGGAAGAAAGAGAGATCGATGGGATCGTTGATCGCTTTATAAAACCATTTGATCTGAACCTGGCTCCGCTTATCAGAGTGGGGTTGGTAAAGACGGCAGATTGCCAGCATTTTCTGCTGTACGATATGCACCACATAATATCGGACGGCATGTCGCTGAAAATACTCGTCAAAGACATGGCCGCGGCCTATCGGGGGGCAGAACTTCCTCCGCTCCGCTTGCAATACAGGGGTTATGCCTGCTGGCAGCAGGAAGCACTGAAATCCCAGGAGATCAAGAAACAAGAGGAATACTGGAAAAATATCTTTGCCGGCGAGATCCCGGTGCTTGATCTGACAACCGATTTCACACGACCGGTGGTCCAAAGCTTCGAAGGCGGACAGTTGTCTTTTGAATTAGAACCTGAACTGACCTTCAAACTCAGGGAATTAGCGGCTGAGGAGGGGGCCACACTGTATATGGCGCTGCTGGCGATGTGGGCCTGGCTGCTTTCGAAGTACACGGGGCAGCACGATATTGTGATCGGATCGCCTATTGCCGGCCGCCGTCATTCCGACCTGGAGGGGATCATTGGAATGTTTGTGAACACCCTGGCCCTTAGGGTCAGGCCCGAAAGGCATATGACCTTCCGGGAGTTTCTTGGGGAAGTGAGGCAGAATATGATCGGGGCTTATGAAAATCAGGACTGCCAGTTTGAGGAACTGGTGGAGAAACTGGGGGTACCCCGGGACCTAAGCCGCAATCCGTTGTTCGATACCATGTTCACATTGCAGAAGGACTCGGTGGATGAGGCTGCAACCGGGGGACTAAGCATCAGGCCATTACCCCTGAAAAGCGGATCGTCGAAGTTTGATCTCAGCCTGCTGGGGATAGAGAGGAATGACCGGATCATTTTTGAATTGGAATATTGTGCCAGGCTGTTCCGCCAAGATACGGTAGGAAGGATCAGGGACCATTTTCTGAACATCATTAAGGAGGCTGCGGCCGACCCTGATGTAAAACTGTGCCAGGTCGGGATGACAAGCCAAGGGGAGAGAGAGCAGATTCTTAGTAGGTTCAATCCTGGGCCGTCCGCTCCGGCAGGGGGCTCGACTCTCGACCGGATGTTCGGGGAACAAGCCC
Source organism: candidate division TA06 bacterium (assembly GCA_016235665.1). Lineage (NCBI taxonomy): Bacteria > candidate division TA06 bacterium. The sequence goes on from JACRJI010000006.1 coordinate 82,195, forward strand.
GGCAGACCCCCGAAAACATCGCCCTGGTATGCGGGGAACGCCAAGTAACCTATGCCGAGCTGAACGGCATGGCCAGCCGGTTGGCCCGGCGGCTACTGGAAAAGGGGGCTGGGCCGGAAACCATTGTAGGGATGGTGATGGACCGGTCAATCGGGATGATCGCCGGCATTCTGGGGATACTGAAGGCAGGCGGGGCTTATCTGCCGCTGGACCCGGAACTGCCGGAGGAACGTATTGTGAATATCCTGGATGACGCCGGGGCCGCAATAGTTTTAACCCAGGAACATCTGGCAGCCAAGGTGAAATGCCGGTGCGAGAAGTTAATAGTGGACGAGCAGGTGTTATGCACCGGCGAATCAGATGTTGCTGGCACGGCAGCGGGGCCGCAGAACCTGGCATACGTGATCTACACTTCGGGCTCCACCGGCAAGCCAAAAGGAGTGATGGTGGAACACCGGTCGATAGCCAACACCATCGGCTGGCGCATCAAACACTACGGTTTTTCTCCGGCCGATGCCGTGCTCCAGGTCCCTTCCTATTCCTTCGACAGCTCGGTGGAAGATATATTCTGTCCGTTGCTTTCCGGGGCCAGGTTGGTGCTGATGGATCCCGGCAAAAGGCTGGATATCAGCTATCTGGAAGGCATCATAGATGCTCAGCGGATAACCCATTTTCTTATAACGCCCGGGTTGTATCAAACGCTGCTCGATGGTTTTAGGGGCCGCCCCGGCAATCTCAAGTTCGTCACCCTGGCCGGTGAACATTTTACCGAAGATCTGGTCAAAAAGCATTTTAAGAGATACCCCGGAGTCCGGCTGTTCAATGAATACGGACCAACCGAAAACAGCGTTTGCAGCACCGCCTACGAGTTCGATAAGGAGGATATCCGGATGCTTATCGGACGGCCTATTGAAAATACCAAGTGCTACGTGCTGGGGGAAGGGGACAGCCTGCAGCCAGCCGGGGTTAAAGGAGAACTATGTCTGGCCGGGAGCGGGCTGGCCCGGGGTTACCTGAACCGGCCCGAACTTACCGGACAGCGCTTCATTCCCGATCCTTTTGCCGGCGGGCTGATGTACCGGACCGGCGATCTGGCACGGTGGATGCCAGACGGCAATCTGGAGTTCCTGGGCCGGGCGGACGGACAGGTGAAGATCAGGGGATTTAGGATAGAACTGGGCGAGATAGAGTCGCAGATGACCGCGGCTGGGGACATTTCCAAGGCATTGGTGGCGGACCGGACCGATGAGAGGGGGAATAAATACCTCTGTGGATATTACGTATCGGAAAAGGAATTTCCGGCATTTGAGCTGAGAGAACGCCTGGCCAAGATCCTTCCGGAGTACATGGTTCCGCAGTATTTCATCAAGTTGAAGGAGATTCCCCTGACCAGCCGGGGCAAGGTTGACCGCCGGGCCCTGCCGGACCCGGTTCCTAACCAGGGTCAAGGGACAGAGTATTCCGGGCCCCGGAACGATCTGGAAGAAAAGATTGCCGGTATTTGGGAGGACATCTTCGGGCTGGAGCAGATAGGGATCAACGACAATTTCTTCGCCCTGGGCGGGCATTCGCTCAAGGCCATGCAGGTCGTGAACCGAATCCGTCATGAATTGAGCCTTGAGATGGAGCTGCATCAGATATTCCAGAATCCAACAGTGGCCGGACTGGCCAGAGTGCTACAGGAAGGGGAGTCAAAAGCCTGTCACAACATTGAGAAACTACCGCTGGCAGATTACTACCAGCTATCCTATAACCAGAAAAGACTTTGGATAATCAACCAGAGGGATCCCGGCAGCCCCGCTTACAATATGCCGGGCAGGGTCACTTTGGAACATAAGGTGGATCCGCAGCATATCCTGGCGACGATTGAAGAGCTTACCAGGCGTCATGAGGGCTTGCGTACCAGCTTTGCCACAGTCAACGAAGAGCCGGTTCAGGAGATCAGCCAGGAAAACCGGGTGCATTTTGAGGTTGAGGACATATCGGGAAAACCAGAAAAGGAGGTTCTGCGGGAGAGGATATTCGAAAAGTTTTCATGCCAGACATTTGACCTGTCTTCGTCACCGCTGCTCAGGGTAAAACTGATAAAACTGGGTGATGAATTATATGATCTGACCTTCGTGATGCACCATATCATCAGCGACGGTTGGTCCATGGAGATATTGCAGCGCGAGTTCTATCAAATCTACGAAAGCATAAAGCAAGGCCGAGAGCACGGCCTGGAACCGCTGCCTGTTCAGTACAAAGATTATGCCGCCTGGCATAATACAATGCTGGAGTCGGAAAAAATGCAGATGGCGCTGGAGCATTGGAGGAGCGTATTAAGCGGCAATGTTCCGGCTCTGGAATTGCCCCGGGATAACGGGCCTGCGGCAAATGGTGAAAGCGCAGGTTACCGGATGGTGCTGAAACAGGAAACAGTGCATTCCCTGAAGGAACAGGCCGGGGCCAGCAACGCCAGTCTTTTCATGGTCCTATTGACAGGATTCAACATCTGGATGTCCAAGCTCACCGGTCAGGAAAGAGTACTGATTGGAATGGCTTCATCCGGACGGGAGCACCAAAATCTTAAAAACGTCCTGGGGTTCTTCATTAACACTGTGGTTCTGAGCAATAAGATCGAAAAGGATCTGACCTTTACAAAACTGACCGGGATGGTCAGGAATGAGACTTTAAAAGCCCTGGAATACCAGAGTTATCCCCTGGAACTGGTGGTGGATAAACTAAAAACGGGTTATCCGCAGATATCCGTCTTTCTCAACATGCTCAACCTGGGGCAGGGGGATAACGGTATTTTAGATGACACTGGAAGCTACCACCTGAAAAAAGTACAAGATACGAAATTCGAATTGGTATTCTATTTCACCGAGTATGCCAACGGAGTGGAGGTGAACTGCAACTACCAGAAAAACGTGTTCAAGCCGGAGACGATTCAGTACATCTGCGATCAATATCAAGGGCTGCTGGATAGGATCGCCAGAGACCCGGGCAAAAAAGCACATGAATATTTTGAAATAAAAAAGAAGCTGATAAGGAAATAAGACATGCTTGTCAAATCATTTCAAGAGATAGTAAATAAATATGGAAATAAACCGGCCATAAAAACGGCCGCCGTTGAGCACAGTTTCCACGATGTCAGTAATGGCTCAGACAGGATCGCTGCAGCTATATTATCCAGGCAGGTCATATCAGACATGTCGGGCAAACCCGGAGTGGTCTCTCTGCTTTTCGGGCACGGGGCTGGGATGATTCTTTCGTTGCTGGGCGTTATAAAGTCAGGTAATGCCTACGTGCCGCTGGATATAAATTACCCAGTCAAAAGGTTGGAATACATACTTGAAGACTCCGATACTTGGCTGATAGTGACAGATAACGGAAATATCGGACTGGCGGAAAAACTGTCGGCAAAATCCTGCGGAAGGATACAGACGCTTAATGTTGATACCATTGGGAAATGTGATATTTCCGGGCAAACGGAAAGGAAAATACTGGAAAATGAAACGGCGTATATAATTTACACTTCCGGTTCCACCGGAAAACCCAAGGGTGTCTACCAAAGCCACCGGAACATAAATCATTTCATCGGTAATTACGCCAAAGACCTGAAAATCACCCACCAAGACCGGCTGACCATGATCTCGGCCTTCAATCACGATGCGGCGGTGATGGACGTCTATGCGGGTTTGCTGACGGGAGCCACACTATTCCCGCTGGATGTAAGGACGCAACTTAACGATATTGATATTGCAGATTGGCTGAAGAAAGAGAAAATATCAATCTATCATTCAGTTCCCACCTTGTACCGCCATTTCGTGGGCGGGTTCGATGAAAAAACCGACTTCCCTGATCTGCGGCATATAGTTTTGGGCGGCGAAGCAGTGGTGGAGCAGGACATCAAGGCTTTCAGAAGGTATTTCCCCGGCGCGACATTGATGAACCTTTACGGCCAGTCAGAATCATCCTACAATTCAGGGCACTTCATCGCTCACGATACCAGCTTGAACAAGGTAACACTGGGAAAGGTCACCGGGAATACCAGCATTCTGGTGGTGGACGAACAGGGCGTGGAGGTGGCGCCGCTGGGGGTCGGGGAAATCGTAGTGAACAGCGATCATGTGGCGTTGGGATACTGGAAGGACCCGGAAAGGACAGAAAAGTACTTTACCCGGGACGAAGAACTGGGTAAACTGTACTGGACCGGCGATCTAGGACGGTTACAACTGGACGGAAGCATCGAATTCATGGGGCGGAAGGACTTTCAGGTGAAGATCCGGGGATTCCGGGTCGACCTGGGGGAAATTGAAAGCCGCCTGCTGTCGCATCCCCTGGTGAAACATGCGGCCGTTATCGTGAAGCAGGACGATGAAGATAACAGCTATTTATGGGCCTATCTAACCGCCAAGGGCCAGCTGACCGACGGGGAATTACGGGATTATTCCGCTGAGGAACTGCCGGATCATATGGTGCCTTCATATTTCATAATACTGGACGAGATGCCGCTGACTTCTACTAATAAGATCGACCGTCACAAACTCAAACAAATACAACACGAACGTCAGGCCGGCAAGACGATTCTTTCTCCCCGGGATGAGACCGAAGCAAAGTTGTTGGATATTTGGCAGGGCGTGCTGTCGGTCAAAGAGATAAGCATCAATGATAATTTTTTCGAGCTCGGCGGACATTCTCTCAAAGCGATCACCCTCTCCAGCCGGGTCCACCGGGAACTGGGGAAGGAACTGCCGTTAAGGAAGATATTTGAGCAACCGACGATCGAGGGACAAGGGCGGTACCTGAAGGAACAGGGTACCGGTGGTTATAGCGGGATAGAGGTGGTGGGCAAG
>JACRJI010000007.1 GCA_016235665.1 candidate division TA06 bacterium
GTGGGCGGCCCGATTTGCGCCGGGGGTGACGGTTTGGCGGATGGTGCGGGGCCGAACATATCGGTGGCGCTGTCTGCCCCTGGAATGCCAGGGGCTCCCGGCTGGGGTGTGGCTTCCGGCATACCGGGAGAGATTGAGGGCGCACTAGGGGTAATCCCGCCGCCCTGGGGAGCGCCCCCCCCCGGAGCCGGCATATTGGTTTCAGGCCCCGGAATATCTGCATTCTGGGTCAATACCCAGCTTGGAATCAGCACTATGACAGCTAGAATAAGACTGATTGATATCCAGAAAAATGTTTTGGATTTCATCTTATTGAGCCTCAGTGTAGGGGCGGACGTCCCTGTCCGCCCCCGACTGGGGCTGACACAGAGGTCAGCCCCTACGTTTTTTGTCCTCGGTCATCTTCTCTGCAAACCGGATATCCTGCAATTTAAGCTGCAATGTTTCCTGGCCTTGCCAGGAATTAATCTGGGGCTGAAAGGCTGCTGAAATCCCGATGCCGTTGCGGCTGCAATAATCCACTTCCTCCAGCAGTTCGCCCATGGAGAAGCCGATTCCGTCAATCACCTTTTCCTGCTGGCGGAGCTTTAATTTCAAATGATTAGTGCCCACCCCGCGGGGATACATAACCTGAAGTCCGTCCGACCAGAAAAGGGGTTCGGAATTGTCCACTCCGAACGGATGCAGGAGCGCAATATCGCTGATTACGGTCTTATCCAGATCATCCAGGCTAAGCCGTCCGTCCAGATTCAGCTTATCGGGCAAATCCTGGCTGCCGATAGATTCCCAGGCCAGGGCGTTAAGGCTGTCCCGGAAGGGATTAATGTTCTCATGGCGGATGGTTAAGCCCGCTGCATAGTGGTGCCCCCCGAAGGTTACCAGATAGGCTCTCAATTTATCCAGCGCCTGGTGTATATAAAATCCGTCCACACTGCGGGCGGAGCCTCTGGCGGGGTCATCTTTAGTGCAGAGCAGGATGCAGGGCAGATTATAAACCTCTGCCATTTTAGAGGCCACAATTCCCAGCACGCCGGGATGCCATTCCGGGTGTTGCAGCACCAGCGCCCGGTCCCGCGCCGGGTCAAACTGGGCGGAGGAGAGGGCCTGGGCCTGCTTTAAGATGCCGTCTTCCAGTTGCTTGCGCCGCCGGTTCTCTTCATCCAGCATACGGGCCAATTCGTCCGCTTCTCCTTCGGAATCGGTGAGCAGCAGACGTAATACCGCCATCGAACTGCCCAGCCGTCCGGCGGCATTTATCCTGGGGGCCAGCTTGTATTCAATGTCCCCGACCTGAACCGGGGCATCCCCGGCCATGCCCGCCACCTGCTTTATTTTTCTTATACCCAAATTTGACGCATTTGTCAACCTTTGCAGGCCGTATTTGACAAAAATTCTGTTTTCGCCAGTCAGGGGGGAAACATCGGCCACTGTTCCCAGGCAGATTAAATCCAGATTATCGCTTAGGCTATTCTTCAGGTTGAATTTGCCGCTGACAGCCTGGGCCAGCTTGGCCGCCACCCCGACCCCGGCCAAATCCTTATAGGGGTACGTACAATCGGGGCGCTTGGGATTTAATATTACCGCCGCCGGGGGCAATACGGGCGGCGGCTGATGGTGATCGGTTACGATGACATCCATCCCTAACCCCTGGGCCAGTTCGACCTCCGCCGGATTGCTTATTCCGCAATCCACGGTAATCAGCAGCCTTACGCCCTGGGCGTGAATATTCCGAACCGCCGCAGAATTGAGGCCGTAGCCCTCCTGCAGCCGGTGGGGGATGTAAACCATATATGGTGCGCCCAGTTGGGTGAGCATCCGGCACAGCAGGATTGTTCCGGTAATCCCGTCCGCGTCATAATCGCCGTAAACGCAGATTTTCTCCCCTTGGCTTACAGCGATTTCCAGCCGCTGGACTGCGGCGGCCATGCCCTTCATCAGGAATGGGTCATGCAGGCTTTCCAGTCCGGCATTCAGGAAGGATTGGCCCTGTTTAACGGTATTTATTCCCCGATTAATCAGGAGTTGGGCCAGAAACTGGCTGACCTGCAATCCAACAGATAATTCCCGGCAAAGCTCCGGCCGGGGGGGCTGGACTATCCAAAGCTTGGATTTGGAAGCAGGGTAGGGCATGAAGTTCCTGAATTTGTAGTTGCCCGATTTATCGGGCAGTTGTAGGGGCGAATTGCATTCGCCCGGCTGTTGGGGTTAGGGTGTCATCCCCGATGGTTTTATCAGGGATATGGTGTTTATCTTAAGACCATATTCCCGATTACTACCTCGGGAATGACAAATCAGTATCTGTTTGCCACCCAACCCCAGGGCGTATGCAATACGCCCCTACAGTCTACAGTCCAGCGGCATAAGTCATAACAGGGTTTATTATAGCCCATAAGCCGGTTAAAAAAAAGCCAAAAGAATTAGGCGCATACAGATATTAAATTCGATATACTGGTACAAATGTTGCAAATAAAAGAATCTATGAAAACAACCAGACCGGTCTTCAGTCTAAAAACCCGCCTTTCTTGGCTCTTTTTTATAACCAGTTTTGCTTTTTATACGCTTATGACCTATGGGGGGATACGGGAGCCTGACAGCGAGGTGGTTTACCGTACCGCTGAATCGCTTGCCGATAAAGGAACTTTCGCCGTTTCCAGGGATTTGGAGACCTGGAGGGGTTTCGGTTTGCAAAAGGGTACAGACGGGCGGAAATACTCATGCTACAGTCCGGGTGAAGAAATAATGCTTGTCCCCCTGATTAAAATCGCCCAGTCCGTCAACAAATCAAGATGGTATAATAAATACAGGGAATCAATTCCCATCAGCCATTACGTAGGTAACGGGGTTCACCAATTCCTGCTCGGCGTACCGCCCCAGGATATCGAACCCCATGCCCTGCGTTTTCTGGTTTCATTTTTTAATATTCTGGTTTGTTCGGTTTCCGCAGTATTATTCCTGCGGCTGTTGGAAAAATTGACGCATTCACTCATAAGCGCCGGTTTCGTGACGGTTTTGTTTGCGTTCGGCACATTGATGCTTCCGTACTCCGGGACATTGTTCAGCGAACCGCTGGCCA